>CAZWLZ010000005.1:12534-28245 GCA_964634505.1 uncultured bacterium
AATCAGAATTAGATTTAGCTATATCAGATGAATTAGATAAGGAGTTAGATTTTGTCAATTTAATAACAGAAGATTCTCAACAGGATTTAGATCAACCATTAGATTTTGCTATTTCCGAAGATTTAGAATCAGAATTAGATTTAGCTATATCAGATGAATTAGATAAGGAGTTAGATTTTGTTAATTTAATAACAGAAGATTCTCAACAGGATTTAGAGCAAGAGTTAGATTTTGCTATTTCCGAAGATTTAGATCAACCATTAGAATCAGAATTAGATTCTGCTATATCTGAGGAATTAGATCAAGCCTTCAATTCAGAATTAGATTTGATTGATTTTATAACAAAGGATTCAGATCAACGATTAGATTTAGCTATATCTGAAGAACTAGATCAGCCCTTAAATCAGCATTTAGATTTTGTTGATTTAACAGATGAATTAAATTTAGAAATAGAGTCAAATTTTGATAATGTAAATCAAAACTTAAATCAAGAAATAGAAACAGAAGAAATAAGTCAAGATGAAATGCCTGATGAAATTTCACAAGCATTTTTTGACAGTCTTCTTTCAGGAATTTCAGGAATCTCAGCAAGTAATGAACAAGAAGATTTTAACCAACCCTCAGCCCAGGAAGCAGATTCTATTTCAACAGAAGAACAAGATTTTGAACTTCAAAAAGCGGCTTATGAATTTTTTATTGAAGAGGCAGGAGAGTTATTAGCATTAATAGATCGAGAATTAGATGTAGTTTTAGCCGATCGCCAAGTAGATAAAATTCACGATATAAGTAGGGCGGCTCATTCTCTTAAAGGGGGTGCTAGAAGTGCTGGAAAGGCTGATTTAGGAAATATTGCTTTTCGAGTGGAAAAAACTTTTAAAGCCCTATACAATGAAGAAATTATCATCGATGCTGAACTAGATAACTATATCAGAACAATCTACGAAACTTTACGCAAATCTTTAACCGCAAGACTTAATAATCAAATCATTGATGAACAAGCCCAATTGGCGACTGCTGACCATATTTGGTCACAAATTGAAAATAAATTAGGAGATGCCCTTACTAAAGCGGAAGAATATTTACCTAGTTCCAGTGATTTAGGAATCGATATAGCTACCTCCATTTTTGAGGTTGATGTAGCCGAAGGAATTGACCATTTAACTACAGTTTTGGCTGATAGCGATAATTACGATCTTAAAGAAGAGTTAAACACCACTATCGAAGTATTTAACGGTTTTGGAGAAATGTTAGCCTTAGATGGTTTTGTCGAAATTTGTCAAACCGCTGCTACTGCTTTAAATAATTATCCTGAAAATGTTATGGCGATCGCCCAATGTTTTCTTGATAATATGGCGATCGCCAAAGAACAAATATTAAATGGGGATCAATCTCAACAGCCAACGGAAGCCTTAAAAGCTATGGCCACAGGAGAAAGTTTATCTCTAACAGAACAAACAGAAGAAATAGAAGAATTAAATTTGGACGAAATAGATATATTTGATAATTATTTAATGTCGGAAACAGAAACGGATATAACAGAAGAAAATCGACCAATAACCATATCAGAACACAATGAATTACTTGAAGATTATACAGAACAACCCATAGATACGACAGATCAAGCCTATAGTTTTTTCTGTGAAGAAGCCCCAGAATTATTACAAACCATTGAAGACGGTTTATTAACAATCAAAGAAGATCGAACCATCGCCAAAGTCCATGAAATTATGAGGGCAGCCCATTCCATTAAAGGGGGTGCAGCTAGTGTTGGCTTAGAAGCAATAAAAATGATTGCCCATAAACTAGAAGACGTATTTAAGTGTTTTTATAATCCTGAGATAGAAATTGATACAGATTTAGAAAGTTGTTTATTAGATGGTTATGACTGTCTTCGCAATCCGTTGATGACTCAAATTCAAACAGGTAGTTATAATGCCCAAGAAGCATTAAATAACACGGTGGAATTATGGCAAAAATTTGATCAAAAACTAGGTAGCACTTTAGAAAGGGCTGACGATTATATGCCTTCATCCTCAGAATTAGGGGTTGATATTGTCGCTTCTATGTTTGAAATTGATGTAGAACAAGAGTTAGAGCGTCTTCGTCAAGTTTTAGTCCAAGAAATAGATAATAGCCTTATTATTGGCGAAATAAGAGCCACTTTAGAAGTCTTTTCTGGTTTTGGCGAAATGTTAAATTTACCCGGTTTTGCCGAAATTGCTAATTGTGGTTTAATGGCGATCGAACAAAATCCAGCTCAAGCCTCAGAAATTCTTAATTTAATTATTCAAGATGCCGCAAAAGCAAGAATAACAGTCTTAAATGGCGATCGCCAAAGAGGAGGAGAACCAAGCCAAGCCTTGACAAGGTTAGCTAAATCAGCCATTAGTGATGATATTTTTGACATAATGGAAACAGAGCAAAGGGATAACCTAGAACAAGAAATATCCCCGGAAGAAGAAAGTGAAAGATTAAATGATGTATTTGATAACTCTGAAGGAATTAATGAACTGATTATCGAATCCTCCTTAATAGAACAAATAGCAGAAATTGAAACACCAACTTTAGAAGATATATTTGGTTTACCTATAGATAGCCAACAATTAAATGAAATTCAAAACGGGTTAAAGGATAATCAACAATGGGAAGATTTAGAAACTCCAACCTTAGAAGAAATATTTGCCTCTGACTCCCCACAAAATCAAATTGAAATAGATTCAGAATCTGATGAAATTTTAACAGAAACTACCCAAGAAATTACTCAAACTGACAATGAAAACCCTCCAACCTTAGAAGAGGTATTCAATTCAGATGATTTTAACTTACTAGAACAGGACATTTCAACCTTAGAAGAAACTCAACCATCCTTAGAAGAAGTGTTCAATTCAGATAATTTTAATTTATTAGAAGAAGAAATTTCAACCCCAGAAGAGACTCATCCATCCTTAGAAGAAGTTTTTGGAGAAAATATTTTGTCAGAAATACAATCTTCAGAAAATCAAAATGAAACAGAAAACATTAAAAATAATAATTTTCATACCGCACAATCCATTAGTGAAATATTTCAAGAATTACCAAAAATTCAAAATCTCACAGAATTAAAAACAACGATCGCCAAACCTAAAAAACAAGAAAAAAATTTAATACAAAAAATTACTCCAAATACAGCCAAAACTAACTTAACAGTAAGAGTTGACTTAGATAGACTAGAAAGAATGAATAACTTTATCGGAGAACTATCTATCAATCGTAACAGTTTATCCCTACAAAATGATAAATTACAAAACTCCGTCAAAGAATTATTAACCCGTTTTGTACGTTTTAATAAAATGGCAACTAACCTAAGGGAAATGTCCGATAAAATGTTAATTGCCCCCGAAAAATTTGGCTTCAGCCATAAAACAAATATCGAACCACACAACCTCTCAGAAATTGAAAATATTAACTCTCACTCTGGAGGTTTTGATTCCCTAGAAATGGACAGTTACGGCAGTTTATACTCGGTTATCCAAAGTCTAATAGAAGACATGATTCAACTAGAAGAAGCTGTTGACGACATCACCCTATTCGCCAAACAAACAGGACGAAGTGTTGAAGATCAACGCCAAATGGTTAACAATATTCGAGCCGAATTAATGTGGGCAAGAATGTTACCTTTAGGAGAAGTATTAAACCGTTTTCCTCGAGTATTACGTGATCTTTGTGTAAAATATAAAAAACAAGTTAACCTTAAATTAACAGGTACAGATGTATTAGTAGATAAAGCTGCCCTAGAAAAACTTTATGATCCTCTAGTACATCTGTTACGCAATGCCTTTGATCATGGTATAGAAACCCCAGAAACTCGCAAAAAGCAAGGAAAAAGTCCAGAAGGAATCATCGAAGTTAAAGCCTATCATCAAGGTAATCAAACAGTTATCGAAATTAGAGATGATGGACAAGGCATTGACATCGAAAAAATAAGTGCCAAAGCCATAGACAAAGGAATGATTACAGCAGAACAACTAGCTGTAAGTAATAAAGGTAATCTATTAGATTACATCTTTGAACCCGGATTTTCCACCGCCGAAAAAATTACAGACATCTCAGGAAGAGGAGTAGGATTAGACATAGTACGCTCTCAACTAAGAAGCCTTAAAGGTTCAATTTCTGTTGAATCTGCCTCAAAAAAAGGGACAACTTTTACCCTCAAATTACCATTAACTTTAACTATTGATAAATTATTAATCTTACTATCAGGCACAAACTTTTTTGCTTTTCCTTCTGATAACATAGAAGAACTTTTAGTTCCAGCCAATTCAGACTTAAAAATCAATGGGGGTAAACGTTTTCTTTATTATGACAATCAAGTCATCCCTATTTATAAGTTAATTGATCTATTACATTATAATTGTCATATCGGTGAATCCATCGCCATGAAAACCATCGACTTATTACCCGTTCCAGATGATTGGAATAACCCAGTCATCTTACTCAGACAAGGACAACAATTATTTGCCCTAGAAGTCGATCGCCTAGTGAGCGAACAAGAGTTAGTAATTAAACCTTTTGGAAATACCTTAAGTGCTCCTAGTTATACCTATGGTTGTACTATTCTTGGAGACGGTAGCTTAATCCCAGTACTAAATGGAAGTGTTTTATTAGAAAAATTCTTTGCCACCAGTCAACCTATTGTTAGTAGTACTATTTCTTCCATGAGGATTGGGGAAACAAGTAATAAACGCAATAAAACTGAAACAAGAAACCCTTATCAAGTATTTACCGTATTAGTTATCGACGATAGTGCCGCCATGCGTCGAACTTTAGCTTTAAGCCTAGAAAAAGCAGGTTATCGAGTGTTACAAGCTAGAGATGGTAAAGAAGGTATTGATCAATTACTAAATAGTTCTAATATTAACCTTGTTATTTGTGATATTGAAATGCCTAACATGAATGGATTTGAATTTTTAGGACAACGCCGTCGTTATCCTGAAATTATCCAAATACCCGTTGCCATGTTAACCTCTCGTAGCAATGACAAACACCGCAAATTAGCAACTCATTTAGGAGCAGATGCTTATTTTACTAAACCTTATATTGAACAAAAATTTCTTACTTCTATCAAAACTATGATTCATCATCAATAGCCTCAATCAATATCAAAAGTGAAACAGGCATCCTGCCTGTAATCAATCAATATTTATCAAAACTCTAATATATTCCATCGCAACTTTTTTCCATGTCCAATTATTAAAACGTTTAAAAGCATCATCTGAAGACAATTTAAGTATGGGATTATGAATAAAAAATTCCATTTTATCAGCTAATTCTTGATAATTACCCCTAGCAAAAAATTGAACCAAATCATCACATTTATATAAATCAACTTGTTCTTTAAAAACGTCTAAATCAGAGGCGATAACGGGAATACCCCTAACAATTCCTTCTGATAAAGCTAAGCCAAAACCCTCATACTTTGAAGGAAAAACAATACAATTAGCTTGTTGATACCATTTTTCTACTTTAGTATTATCACAATAACCCAACCCTAAAAAATAATTACTAATTAACTCTTTATTTTCCTTAAAAATGGATTGACATTCCTTAAAATGATCATTATATTCTTGAGTTTGATTTTGTTGAGATAAAGTCAAGTTTCCTGTTACAAACTTATCAGTTTCTTTACCAATCAAAACTATTTTAAAATTTAAACCTTTTTTAGCTAAAATTAATCCCGCTTTTAACAAAGTTAAATGATCTTTATAAATACCAAAAGAAGAAGGAAAATAAAAAATTATCTCCTTATTATTCTGGTGATAATCATCAACATTAATTTCTGAAGAAGGTAAAAAACCAGCCAAAGGAATAGCCATTATTTTAGAATTAAAATCAGGAAAAAGTGACAAAATATCTTTTTTTGTTTGTTCAGAAATAGTAATAATTTTAGTAGCACATTGTAACCATTTTAAAAGACTTTGATCATAAATTTTAATATAATTTTGATCATAAGTTAAAGGAGAAAAATGCCAAAATAAATCATTAATAACGGCAAATAAAGGTATCTTTAATTGGGGCGGATTAACCCTATTTACTAATAAATATAAGCAACAATTTACCTGATATTTATTAATAAAATATTCTAAAATTATTTTAGTTTTATAACTTTCTGTAAATTTTTGCAAAAAATCAACAATCATCTTATTAAAATTCAATTTATTGACTAAATTAATAAATTTATTGATTAATAAAAATTGCTTAGTTTCTAAAGTATTTAATGGTAACTTAAACTCTTCATAAATAATCTTTTCTGATGGTGGTATCAAAGGAATAAAATAATTAATAATGCTCGAAGAAGAAACAATAATAACTTGATCAATTTGTTTCGCAATTTCTGTAATTAAAGAGATCATAACTCTTTCAATACCACCCGGACGATAATAAGGAATAGGAATAATTAATTTCATAATTAAAAATAAACTTAAATATTTGATTTAACGATCAAAATTATCTAACCAAATAGGTGCAATTTTATCCCATGTTTCTTGAATTGCTAAAGCCATAAATTTTTCTTTAATTATGGCTAACTCCTCTGGATTTTTTAACAACTCAACAATTTTATAAGCTACAGCCTCTTGAGTTTCCTTACTGGTAGGATTACCTTCAACTTTAACAGCATAATCTTTTTCCGCAAAAACTCCACAAGTAGTAGTCACAGGCACACAACCCACAGCCGCCGACTCCCTTAACGAAATACAATCAATTTCAGGATAAGTACAACCATAATAATGAATAGTTGCCGTAGATTTTTCTTTTATTAGCTCTGTTTGATCAATTCTACCATGATCAAAAACTCCATCTTGTTGCATTAATTTAAGCATTTTTGCGCGCCAATCTTCATTTTCTTCCCCCATATCCCTAAGCACAAAACCATAATAAATATGTAATTCGGCTTCAGGAATTTCTTTTTTTATAATTGGCCAACCATGAGTTAACATATCTTCTAAACCACGATAATAACGAGAAGCATAGATTAATTTATAAGGTTCTTTTTTATTATTATTAAATTGAACCACATTTTTATTAATTCCATTAGTAAGAATAACGAATTTTTCGTCGGGGATAAAACTCATTAATTGACGTTGATAATTGGACTTAGCAAAAATAAGATCAAAACGTGCTAATTTATCTTTTGGTTGTAATTTTGGACCATAAATATCTTGCCATTCAAAACATACTTTTTTTGCTTTAATAGGTAACGGTAAAAGATAAGAATGTTGAAAAATAATTAATATATTAAATGTATCTGCTTCATTAAAATTATAATATTGGACATATTCTACTCCATCATAAATACCTGCTTTATCACCACAAGGAGCATAAACAGTTACTTCACGCCCTAATTTTGCCCATTCTTGACACAGATAAATTAAAGCGGTATAACTACCACTTGTGCCTTCTTTTAAACTTTCAGGGGTTAAATTTTCTTTACGATTACCCACATAATAAACTATGGAATTTTCTGACCATGTTTTTGCTTTGAGTTTCTTTGTAATTTTTTGTAGTTGGGGAAACTTTTTTATTAATCTTTCTTTAACATTCATAATATTTGATTATAGTCTTTTTAATTTATTGATTATTTGTATTTATTTTGATCTTTGTTATGATTAAGGTCGGATTTTTTAACCTATTTTTATAACTTGATCAATATTAATTTATCAGTAAAATTCTTAATTCAATAAAGTAAAAAATTCTACATTTTGCTAATTAATTGATTTAATTATCCCTAATGATTGAAAAGCATTTAGCATAATATCGATCGCCAAAGCAGATTGCATTACAGCAAATATCCAACCAATTAAACGTAAAATTGGCATTCCAATAATACTCATAATTTTATCGGCAAACAACATTCCGAGTAAATTTAACAACATCATCAAAAATATCATAGCTAAAAGTTGCATTTCTAAAATCAAATTTCCTTTGGCTATCACCATGTAAAATAAAATAGCCACCACCCCATAAGGAGTAATAATAACAGGTGTACTTAAAGGCGAAATAGCTAATTTTGCCGACAAAGCTAAAGGGCTATCAGCAGTAATTTTTATTTGACTATTAGAAGGTTGAGGTTGCATTGTCACTATTTTGAGGGCGGATAGAAGCAAAATCAAGCCACCAGCCAGTCTTAAAGCATCTAAAGATACTCCCCATTTACCTAACACATTACGTCCAATAATACTGATAAATAAGCAAATCCCGATAGAAATTAGGGTTGCTTGTAGAGCCGTTTTTTTTCTAAATTTGGTACTTGCCTCTTTTGTAAGACTAAAAAATACAGGTATAGTTTTTATCGGTCCAAGAGTAAGAAAAAAAATAATAAAAACATAGGACAAAGGAATATTAGACATATAAATCAGTAATTTTTAGTTGATCAATAATATCATGAAATATCCCTACGTACTGAACTCAGGACATTGCCCTCCCTACCAATATCTTTTAGGCAATAGTTTTAAACCTCTTGTTAACTTTGTAAGCATATTGACTAAGACTATACTTGGAATGATCGATCAAACTAATTTTAATTTAAAGAAGCATTTCCAGTACCTTGAAACATAAACCAAGACAACAAAAAATTTGAAATAAAAATAGCCATTAAAGATGTTACCACAGCCGTAGTAGTAGATTGACCAACTCCTTTAGCCCCTCCAGTGGTTGTCAAGCCCCAACCACAGCCAATAATAGCAATTAAAGCACCAAAAACCATAGACTTAATTATACAACTAAATAAATCCCAAGTTTGTAAAAAATTGCGAACAGAATTAAGAAATATAGAAAAAGGAATCTCATAAATAGAATTAGCAATTAATAAACCTCCCATCATGCCTGTAACCAAAGAAAGTATCGTTAAAACAGGTAACATGGCACAACAAGCAATAACTCTAGGAATTACCAAATAATCAATGGGGTCAGTTTTTAAAATATAAAGAGCGTCAATTTGTTCGGTTACTTGCATTGTACCAATTTCAGCAGCAAAAGCTGAACCTACTCTTCCTGCTAAAACCACTGCTGTTAATACCGGCACTAATTCCCTAGTCAAAGAAATGGCTAAAACTCCTCCTACTGCAGTTGTAGCACCAAAATAAATAAATTCTCTAGCTACTTGAATCGTAAATACCATGCCCACAAAACTAGCGGTAATTAAGGCGATCGCCAATGATTCAGGCCCAACTAAAACCATTTGTTCTAAAATATTACGCCTATTTAACTTTCCCCTTAAAATATGAACTAAAACCTGTCCCCCTAACAATATGGCGGATATTAAACGAATAAACCAAACATTAATTGTTTTAGTCATTAGAGATTAATTGATTAATCAGTCCTCCCATCAAAACTAATTCCACCTCCTTAGAATCTCCCGGCTCAAATCTGATCGCGGTACCTGCTGGAATATTTAATCGCATTCCTTTGGTTTTTTCTCGTTCAAAAATTAAAGCCTTATTCACTTCACAAAAAGGAAAATGTGAACCTACCTGAATTGGGCGATCTCCACTATTAGCTACTTCTAAACACAAAGTAGCCTTACCTAAATTTAACTCAATTTCTGTATTCCTTGTAACAAATTCTCCTGGAATCATAAACTATATTTTCTAATCTAGTAATAATTAATTAATTTTTAGAACTGACCTTAAAACGTTCTACCGAAGATAATAAATCTTTGGCAATACTAACCAAATGTTGTAACGAACCAGCAACTCTTTGAGACTCCTGAGAAGTAGCTTGAGCCGTTAACTCTACCTCCTGCATAACCTTTGCCACCGCCCTAGAATTTTCTCTTTGTTCTACCGTATCAGCCGTAATAGACCTTACCAAAGCATCAATTTTATTCGATACTTGAATAATATCAGCTAGATTTTGTTTCGCCTGTTCTGATCTTTCTGTTACATCAATTACCTGTTGAATACCCTCCTCCATAGCCGTCATAACCGATCCCGTTTCTGTTTGAATTTGTAATACAATTTGCTCAATTTCCTGTAAAGACTTAGCCGAACGATTAGCTAACTGTCTAACCTCATCTGCTACGATAGCAAAGCCACGACCAGCTTCTCCCGCTCTTGCTGCTTGAATAGAAGCATTCATTGCCAATAAATTAGTACGAGACGAAATCTGGGAAATCACCGCTACAATAGTCGAAATTTGCTGAGAAGCCTCCGCTAACCTTTTCACCTTACGAGTAGTTTCTGAAACCGTTTCTCTAATTTGTAAAATACCAGCTACCGTTCTAGCTACCGCATCACCCCCTACTAACGCCGTTACACTACAAGAACTTGCCACCACTTCAGCTTCCCTTGCATTCTCAGCAACCCTTTGAATTGAATCAGTCATCATTTGCACCGAATTAAGAGTAACCGCCAACTCTTCGGCCATACGCAAAGCATCACTAGACTGATTCCTTGCATATAACTCACTATCTGCCGATCCCCTATTCACTTGTAAAGAAACTTTTTTAACTTGGATCACAATTTCTTTTAAATTCGTAATAGTTAAATTAAAAGCATCTGCCACCGCACCTAAAACGTCAGCTGTAACCTCCGCTTGAACCGTTAAATCTCCTCTAGCCGCTCCCTCCACGTCATCAAGTAAACGAATTACTTGTCTTTGTAAATCTTCCCTTGCTCTTTCCGTTTCTTCGGCTCTTTTTTTCGCATCAGTAGTAATAGACTTAACAATTTTAGTCATGTAATTAAAACTAGCCGCCAACTGACCAAATTCATCTTCAGAATAAATTGTGGCCTTTGTTTCAAAATTACCTTGAGAAATTAAATCAAATTGTGTTTGCAAATCGTTTTTATAACGTTTCAGATGGCCAGTCATTAATTGACCCATGCCGAAAGTACTTCCCCCAGCCGCTACACCTGCAACTAAACTTAATAAAATTCTTTTTGTCCAAGGATAACTAACAACTTTTCCTCCTTTTTGAGGAATATTACCATTAAAAATACTCACCATCAAAACGATTATAAAAGTTACAATTGCAGTCACCGCAGCACTTATTATTTGTTTTGTATTTAAAGGAGCATCATAAAACTTACTTAATTTTCCTTGAGGCATTTCTACTTGAGGAATAACGGAAATATTATTCGTAGAAATTGAATCCGGAGAAGATCTACTAGGTTCTCCTAAATCTTCCTCCATTTCGCTTAAATTATTAAGTTCTGTATTAAAAGAAAAATTATTAGAACTATCATTACTATCTCTGCTAAAAATACTAGAAACTGGTAATTCTTCCGTACTATCAATATCAGGAATTTCATCTAAATCGTCAGGAGCAAAGAAAAAATCATCCTCCTCATCACCCAAAAATGAACCACTGGTTTCTTCATTAGCATTAACGGATGTCTTGTCTAAACTATACCCATTGGTTAGGGGTTCTAATTCTGAACTATAATCTTCAAAATCATTCTCATAATCTGATAAATCATCTCCGGAATTAGTTAACATTTTTTCTAAATCGTCTAATTCTGATTCTTCATCTGAGGAGACTACAAAAGTAGGGGAACTGGTATCTTCCATATTTTGTAAAGGATCAAAATCATCACCCAAATTCTGATAATCTTCTATATCTTCTTCCTTCAATTCCAAATTTTGATTAATGTTTGCCTTAGACTTATTTTTTTCCCAAGAAAAATCATCTTCTTCAGGTACATTATTTGATGAATATTCATCTTCTGGGAAGAAATCATCAATTTCTACTAAACTATCTTCATCATCAATTTTAGACGAGCCTCTACGGTCGAAACTATTATTAAAAGGTGATTGTTGTTGCAATGTAGGATCATCTAATTCTTCTTCTTCTAATTCTTCCGCATCCCAATCCGTATTATCAAATTGAATACTACTTGTCCAATCTCCATTATTTTCATCAAAATCTCCCAAATCATCATCTTCCATACCAATATCTTGTATATTATCAAGATCAAAATCAGCCATTTCTTCTAATTCTTCTAATTCTTCTCCTGCGGCTAAGTCATTTTTAATTTGTTCTAATCCTTGATAAGCTAAATCTATTAATTCTTGATGATCACTGATGGCGATCACCGCATCATATTGTTCTTTAGCTAATGGATATTGTTGTTGACTTAGACAAATATGACCTTTTAATAACAAAATACTTGGATTATCAGGATAATCTTCGGCCATACTATTTGCAATAGCACTTGCTTGGACTAAATCTCCTTCCTGATAAGCATTAAATGCTTCTTCATATCTTTCTTCATAACTAATTGCTGATGCCATATTGATGTCTCCGTCAATTTCTTAACTTTCTTAACTATAGTTATTTTACTAATAATTAGATTGTGTAATCTTTAAATTTAATTTAATGATTATTTTATAATTTTTTATCTTTATATTTATTTAGCCTATCCAACGGGCTGAACGTAAGATGGCAATTTGATCTAGCAGTCTAACATATCGATCGCCATTTTCATTACTTTGCCATTCTCCTTGAATATAAGGAGCGATACTATCGGGTACATTTTGTGGTATTTGTAATTTTTCTACATTTAACCATTCCATAGCTCCCAATTTTTCTACGGCTAATCCTAAAATAGTTTCTTGTTCTTCGATGGCAATTACTGGTATTTGACCTCTGTCGACATTTAATACATGAGCATAACCTAAAAACTGCCCTAAGTCTGCTACCCAAATAATTTGTCCCCTTAAATTAATTGTTCCTAATAATAATGGTGAAGCATTGGGAATGGGGGTAATTCTTTCAGCTTCTTGTTCCATTACCTCTCTAATTCCTAAAGCAGGTAGAGCGAACTCATCTCCTGATGGTAGGAAAAAACGCAAATGTAACTCTCCTTCCAATTCTTGATTTGTGTCTACCTGTGCTGATTCAGAGAAATTCAAACCTTCATTTTCTATATCTAAATAATCAGAATTTTCTACCATTACTATTTACTTTGATTTTTCTCTATATTCAATATAATCAATTTGCTTTCAATTTTCGATATATAATCGATTATTTTTTTTATTTTTTTAAAAGTTGTTTGATCGTGCTTAATAGTTCATTAGATTTAAAAGGCTTTGTAATATAAGCATCTGCCCCTTGTTTCATGCCCCAGTGACGATCAAATTCCTCTGATTTTGCTGAACAAATTACTACAGGTACATTTTTAGTTTCTTCATTAGATTTAATATTTCTACATAATTCATAACCATTCATCCGAGGCATGACAATATCCATTACCACGATATCTGGTCGATATTTTTTCAAAATATTCATTGCTTCCACGCCATCAGAAGCTATTTTTACTACTAACCCCTTACTGGTGAGCAAGTCGGCAATATATTGCCTCGTGGATACGGAGTCCTCCACTATCAAAACTTTACTCATAAATTACTACCCTATACTTTATTAATAATTAGATTAACATTAATAAACATCTGTTGATTAAAAAAACTTTCTTTTTAATTTTAATTATTAACTAATATTACCTACAGACAAGGTTTTAGGTGTTAGGTATTAGGGGTTAGGTTAATCAAGAAAAGAAGGTTACAAGATAAGCTAAAATTACTTTAAAACTTCAAAAAACCTATTAAATAAATTTGAAGAAATGTGCATAGTTTAATTAATCGAAAAGCTAAGCAAAAAAACAGTGAATTTTTTTGATTTTTAAACTGAAAACCTGAAGCCTGAAACCAGCTACCTTCTATCAACAATTAATTATTTTCTCTACTAATTTAGCGGTGGCAGGAGCTAATAAAATACCGTTTTGGTAATGACCTGTGGCGACAATAATGTTATCATAACCTGTTAATTTTTCGATTACTGGTGAACTTTTTTGTTCAGGCCGTGGTCTTTTTCCCGACCAAGATAGCATAATTGAGGCTTGTTTTAATTCTGGACATAAGGCGATCGCCTTATCATATACTTCTTGTAATGATTTTTCTTCCATATCCAGTTCCCTACCAATTTGATCAGGAAATTCTAAGGTAGCCCCTAGCCAATATTTCGCATTTTCTAAGGGGACAATATTTACTTCCTCTGCGGTAATTACTGGCTGAAAATCTGCTTTTCCTAATTGGCGATCGCTTTTTAATAATAAAGCCTGTCCTAAAACTGGGTTAATTTCAATATTTTGTCCTAGGGATTTAATTAGGGAAGTTGAACCTAAACCTGCGGCTAAAATTACCCAATCTGCATCAAAATTAGTATCTTTAGTCTGAACTTGATAGCAATGACCATTATCTGCCCCATTATTATTGGTTGTCAGTAATTTTTCTACTTTTTGCCCGAAATGACAATGAACACCCCTTAAGGACGCTCCTGTGGCCATTGCTTTGCCTAAAGCTACGGGATTAACTTGTAAATCTTGGGGGGAGTAAAGTCCTTCTATAAATCTATTACAGTTAAGATGGGGACATTTTTCGGCTATTTTTTCTTGATCCCAAAGTTCTAAACTGTAACCTTTTTCTGTTCTAAATTTGATTAATTTTAACCAATTTTCCCGTTCTTCTTCACAAAAATATAATTTTAATATACCTTGTTTATTAACGGGAATATCCATTTGAGTTAAAGTAACTAATTCGGGAATCAAGCTATGGTAACGTTTAAGGCTTGCTTCTCTTAATGCCCAAGCTCTCCCTTTCATTTTTTTACTTACGATTCCCATTAATAAGCCTAAAGCCGAACCTGTAGCACCTTCGGCCGGAGGATTTTGATCAATCAAAGTAAGATCAAATTCAGGATTTATACTTAATTCATAGGCGATGGTTACTCCAATAATACCACTTCCAATAATTACAATCTTTTTTTTTGCCATACAATTTATGCTGATATTTACCAGAAATCTTTAATTTACTGTGAAAGTCAATTTTAACCTTTAATTTTGATTAAGTTAGATTGTAATTCTTCGGTGTTTAATCTTGCCCCAAAATTGGTTACAAGTTGAGCGGCATTAACAGAAGCTAAATTACCACTTTCTTCAAAACTAAGATTATTTGTAAGTCCATATAATATGGAACCAGCATACATATCTCCTGCGCCAACTGTGTCAATGGCTTTTACATTTACTCCCTCAATTTCAATTATATTTTTACCATCAAAAATTAATGAGCCTTTTGCACCAAGAGTAATAGCAAAACATTTACTAATAGTTTTAAGATAATTTATTGCTGTATTTAAGTCTTCTGTATTAGCCATTTTTAAGGCTTCAATTTTGTTAGCAAAAAGAAAATCTAATCCATTTCCAATTATTTCTAATAAGCCATCTTTAAAGTATTCAATCATATTCGCATCCGATAAAGAAAAGGCTGTTTTGACCCCCGCTTTTTCTGCTATATTTTTAGCGGCGATCGCCGTTTGTTTTCCAGTAGGGGATGTTACTAAATATCCTTCTAAATATAAATATTCAGAGTTTTCGATGGCCTCTAAATTTAATTGCTCTTCTGAGATTTCTCCTGAAATTCCTAAAAACGTATTCATGGTACGATCAGCATCTGGTGTTATTAAGACTAAACATTTACCCGTAATACCATCAGGGCGATCTCCAAATTTTAAATTAGTATCTAAACCACAATCAATTAAATCTTGATAATAAAAAGTTCCCGTCTCATCATTAGCCACTTTACAAGAATAAAAACCTCTTCCCCCCAGTTGACATAAGGCTACCATTGTGTTAGCAGCCGAGCCCCCACTACTACGTTTACAAGGTGCGGGTAAATGAG
>CAZWLZ010000006.1:0-24776 GCA_964634505.1 uncultured bacterium
TGGTTAAGTTACCCACATCCGCTAACCTTAATTTAACCACTTTAGTTTCTCCGGCTGCTAAATTGAAGCGATAATAAGGGGAAACTTTTGTACCTTCTGTCTGATTAACTACGTCGGTTTGATTGTTAATTACATAATTATTAATGCCATCTTTAACATAGAGTGAATCGTTTTGACCCCAATTAAATCTTTGTCGATTGGTTTCATTTTCGGTATACAACATTTGCTCAGGTGCTTCACAATATAACCATTTATTATCTGTGTACCATTGATCGAATTTTCCTAGTTCTGAATCAGGGGTGGTATTAAAAGCTGCTTCAACAACCGTAAAATTAGAATTAGGTTGAGTTCCTCTTAAGATAGGTTTATTTTCTCCTGATAATCCCCAAGACCAAACATTGCGAAACAAAAGTGTGGGTAATAAGTGTAATTCTTTAGTTTCTGGACCTCTATTAGTCACCGTTATTTGAATTAATATATCATCAGGCGTATTTTTAGCATATTCAACGAAAACATCAAAATAACGATCCTCATTAAAGATACCAGTATCCATTAATTCAAATTCAAATCCTCCACGATTGAGGCTATTTCTACGACTAGCATTTTCCTGCACTAATTGACTATAAGGAAAAGCACTTTGAGGATATTTATACAGCCCTTTCATATAAGAATGGGTAGGGGTACTATCTAGATAATAGTAATATTCTTTAACGTCTTCCCCATGATTGCCTTCATTTCCTGTCAAACCAAATAATCTTTCTTTGAGAATGGGATCTTCTCCATTCCATAAAGCGACACTAAAACAAAGTCGTTGCAAACTATCAGAAATCCCCATGATTCCATCTTCACCCCAACGATAAGCACGTGAGCGAGATTGATCATGAGAAAAATATTCCCAAGCTGTTCCCCCTTCACTATAATCTTCACGGACTGTACCCCATTGACGTTCACTTAAATAGGGTCCCCAACGTTTCCAATATTTTTGGCGGCTAGTATCTTCAATAAGTCTGATTCTTTCTTGGGTTTGATCGATAGTAGTCATGTTTTTTCATTGTAAGTCGAATAAATTAGATCGATAAGTTGACGGAGAGAAACTGAGAAGTTACTTAGCATAAGTCTAAGAAGCTTTTTGCATAATTTCTGTCCAAGCTCTTAATACTTCTGCTACAGACCAAGCTTGAGCAATACAACCTCTAGAACGATAAGGTGCATTTCCATCAAAAATTTCACTAATCGTGCCTAATCCCGTATTACTTAAATGATAAGCGAACGGGTTTAAAAAGTCAAGAGCTTGTTGAGGATTGTTATAAACTTTTAGGTGAGCTAAAGCGAAAGTACCAATTAACCAACCCCAAACTGTTCCTTGATGATAAGCAATGTCTCGATGATATTGATTTCCTTCATAAAACCCAATATATTTAGCATGATCAGGGCTTAAACTTCTCAACCCATGAGAGGTTAATAAAAACCTTTCACATACATCGACAATAGCTTTTTTTTGTTCTTCTGTTAACGGACTTTCTGGTAAAGATACGGCAAAAAGTTGATTTGGCCTTAGAGCATCATCATTTGTTCCGTTAACAAAATTAGGGGTATCAAACACATCTAAAACATCATAACAGTAGCCTTTTTCGGCATTCCAAAACCGTTCAAATCCTTGCTTAGTTTTGGCTGTCATTGTCTCATATTCACTTGAGGGTTCACCGATTAACTGAGCCAAGTTTGACATTGTAATTAACGCATTGTACCAAAGAACATTAATTTCAATCGGTTTGCCCCGACGAGGGGTAATCACTTGCCCATTGACTATAGCATCCATCCATGTTAGTTGTACACTCACTTTTTCTTGATCTTCCAGTTTATATAATGGGGAATTTGGATCTTCTGTTGGTTCAAGTTGAAGTGGAATCAAAGTTGTGGGATTTCCTGCATATCCTGCAGAAATAAGTCCGTCATTCTCATCAAGTTTAATATTATAACGAGTTCCTTGGCGATGCTTATCAATAATTTCTTTGAGTTTTGGAAAAATGTCTTTAATAAACTGATCATCTCCTGTTTTGGAATAATATAAACGAATCGCTTCAAAATACCATAAAGTAGCATCTACTGTGTTATAATCCTTGTAGGTTAAACTGTTGTCATCAGGGAAACGATTGGGCAGCATTCCTTGACTAATATACTCTGCAAATGTTTCGAGGATTGTTTTGGCAATATAAGAATGACCTGTAACCAAAGCAAGTCCTGGTAAACTAATCATCGTATCCCTTCCCCAATCTTCAAACCAATGATAACCAGCAAGAACTGTTTTACCAATTGAGTTATTAGTTAGAGGACGATCTACAATGAATTGATCGGCCGCTAACACTAATTGTTTAATCCAATCTGGAGCTTTTTCTGTTAAATTAATATCAGTTTCTTGCCAAGTTTTGAGGATCGTTTGCTCATAGTCATGACGCTCATTTAAAGGGAGTCCTCCTTCTAAAGAAGGGTTAGAATTTTCTGTAGTAGCCACAAAAGTAAGTGATTCTCCAACTTCTAGACTAGCCTGAAAATTGGCAACGTAACGATGATTATCTAAATCATTCAGCCCACGATAGTTTTCAATGGGCAACTGAAAATTAGCATAAACTTCATTGGTTAGGCTTATATTTCCTTTATCTGTCAATAAATAAAAAGGTTGAGGGTTATTCACATCCATAATGATACGAACTCCCCGATTAACTAATTCTTGACTTCGTAAGTTGGGAAGACTTCCTCCATGATAACTGCGATAATTGACCAAAGCTTTGAGAGATAAATTGAGGGGATTACTTGCCCGTTTTAAGGTATAACGAACATATGTAGTATTGGCTTTATGTTGCATCCAGATTCGTTTTTCAATTACAGCATCAGCTAAAGTAAAAGTCCAGATAGGAATTGTCCCTTCTAATCTAAAACTTTCGATATTTTCATACCCAAGATTTTCATCCCTAGATGAAGTGACTATTCCTCCTTGCCAAAGATTGCTAAATAGAGGATAAGTCTTTCCATAATATTCTACGGTTTCATCCAATTTTGTGACTAATAAAGTTCGTTGTAAAGGTGGTTTTAAGGCAGCAACCAAAAGACCGTGATAACTGCGTGTTAACATTCCAGATACTGTACCAGAGGCATAACCACCAATTCCGTTAGTGACTAACCATTCTCTAGTTTGTGCGGTATTCAATTCACCACAAATTTCTCGTCCAAAACTAATACTCATGGGTTTTTATCTCTTAGATTTTTTAGAGCCCATTTGGTATCTTATCTGAAATCGTTATCTATTCTGTATTATAGTAAATTATGAAAAATCAACTCTAACACTTATTTCATGAAGTTTTCAAAATAGATCCTAAATGGGTTCTTTAAGTGAACTAATTGTTTGGATTTCAGGAGTTAATCCTAATGATTATCTTCCGACAACTCCTCTGGCTAAGGGTTGTAAACGAAAAATATAATAAGGAGGACTTGCTATATTTTCTCCTCCATGTAAGGGTGCGGAACGATGTAGCTGATTACAATTACAATATAAATAACCATCAGCCCCAAAAGAAAATGAATCAGTCCATGACAATTTTTGATCTTGTGCTAGTAATTGGTAAGAGCGATCTGGCTTAATGACTCCTACTGCATTCATCGCTAGATCACCTACATAAAGATTGTTGTTTTGATCAATAGAAATCCCATCACAAATCGGTTTATCGCTATATCTTTCTACTTTATCGGCTAATTCAGCTTCAGACAAGTAAAGATTAGCGAGGTCGGAACTTTTGGCTCGATACATACTCTTACTGTGCATCGGACAAAAGTATAACCATTCATTGCGAGCATCTAAAACTAACCCATTAACGCCTAAATGGGGGCGAATCAAACTTCCGTCGGGCTGTTTAATTTCAACAGGAAAACCATCAATTATTAAATCCATATCTTCTGAAATAACACTTTGATGACCTTGCAAAATTCGTTGTGCTAGCCCCGTTGTTAAATCAACTCTAATCAAAGCAGATTCTTTCCCCTGTAAAGGATCAGAAATATAGATCATATTTCGTTCTAAATCAATGGCTAAATCATTGATAAAAGAGTTTTTGAGAGTTATAGGCCGCGGCAAATAAATCACTCGTACAAGTTTATTGTGTCGAGTGTCCCAAGCAACTAATTTAGGTAATAATTCACTTTGATTTCCGTTGTCGACAATCCAAACAACATTATTCGCATCTGCTTGAATTCCTAAGACTGTACCAAAACTAATTAATTCAGCATCCTCTCCTGTCGTAAAGGGGAATAATTGACCGTCTATTAATTCAGCAACAGCCATTTGTGGATTATAAAACTGGTGGAGACTTAGAAAAATACGTCCCTCTGTTGTGCAAGTAATATTACCAGGTGGTATGCTCAACTGTGCAACAACGGTTATCGCTTGAGAGCCAAATTCCATAATTGTTTTTCGGAAAAAGTGATTTGTTACAAGATAAAAAATAAAGAAATTAATTGCTTCAAATTAAGATTAGTGATTTAGCAAAACATAAAACATATTATAAACTCTTTTTTGTGAATATTGCTTGAAATAATAAAAAACTTTACGTAACAAAACTTAATATTTTTCTTAGTATGTTTTATATTACAGTTAACAGTGTGGATTAAAAGTTTTAAGCTTAAAAATCAAGATCAAAGCATGAATATTAATTTTGTTAACTCAGAAACGGCTTGTAATACTAATTATGATGCTGTCATTGTTGGTGCAGGTATAGCTGGAGCAATTGTGGCTAAAGAACTTGCTGAAAAAGGTTATCAAGTTTTAATATTAGAGGCCGGTTCGAGTAAAGATTTAAGCCCTGCCGGTTTCCAACATTATTTAGATACCTTTTATGCTGCCCTTGAAAAAAATCCTAATTCCCCTTATCCCGCAAATCTTAATGCTTTGAGTCCGACCGATGACGACATTTATTTTAAAGAAAAAGGTCCACGAAAATTGAGAGGATCTTATACAAGGGTTATGGGAGGTACAACTTTACATTGGGAAGCCAAAACTCTGCGAATGTTACCTGAAGATTTTCAGTTACGCAGTAAATATGGACAAGGATTAGATTGGCCGATTAGCTATCAAGAATTAATGCCTTATTATCGTCAAGCAGAACGGGAAATTGGTGTCTGTGGCGATGTAGAAGAACAAAAAGAATTAGGTATTCCTTTTGAGGGTGATTATGTTTTTCCAATGCAAAAACTACCTCCTTCTTATTTGGATCAGAAAGTTGCCGAGAAATTAAATGGTACAACTGTTGAGTTAGAAGGTGAGGAATTAGAATTAAATTTATTGACATTTCCCCAAGGTCGTAACGGCGTTCCTAATCCTAAGTATGATAATAACAATGGATTTAAACCGGAAGGACTTGCTAGCACTAATCCGATAGAATATGGTCAAAGATGTCAAGGGAATGCTAATTGTGTACCCATTTGTCCAGTTCAGGCTAAATATGATGCTCGAAGAACTTTAGTCAAAGCTCTGCGAAAAGGTAATGTACATTTATTATCACAAGCTGTAGCCTCTAAAGTAGAAATTGATTCTGAGACAGGAAACGTAACTGGAATTCGCTATAAACATTATGAAGATCCTAATTCACCTCAACATGAAGAGGGAGTTGCTAAAGGGCGCTTATTCATTTTGGCAACTAATGCGGTAGAAAATGCCCGATTAATGTTAGCTTCTGGGCTAGAAAGTACTAGCAAATTAATGGGATGTCATTTGATGGATCATCCTTTTCTTTTAGCATGGGGGTTAATGCCAGAGATCACTGGGACTATGCGTGGTCCTTTGTGTACATCGGGTATCGGTGCTTTTCGTCAAGGGGCTTTTCGGAGTAAGCAAACAGTTTTTGGTATTGATATTCATAATGATGGTTGGGGATGGGCAACTGGATCACCCTATACAGAAGTTTTGGATATTGTGAACAATAAAAATAAGTATGGGGAGGAATTGCGACGAACCTTAATCAGTCGAATTTCTCGACAATTATTGCTGGCATTTATGTGTGAATTACCAGCAGATACTAATAATCGTATTACCATCGATTCGCAATATAAAGATCAACTGGGAAATTATCGCCCTGTAATTCACTTTGACATTCCTGAATATTGTTTCAAAACCTTTGCTTATTGCCGTCATTTGTCTCGCATTATTTTTCAGCGTTTAGGGGTTGAAGATTTTACCCATTATGATCCTTCTGATCCAGCTTATTTCACTTTTGAAGATCAAGGTTATTTTTATCGAGGAGGCAATCATTTTTCCGGCACTCATGTGATGGGAACAAGTCCTCAAAATTCGGTAGTAGATGCTCATTTACGGTCTTGGGATCATCGCAATCTTTATTTACTAGGTGCAGGAAGTATGCCCAGTATTGGTAGTTCTAACACGACTTTAACCCTTTCTGCTTTAAGTTTTTTAGCAGCAGAACAAATGTTGCAAGATTTAGGTTAAGGATTTGCGCAAATAACTACTAACTATATAACTGCTAACTGTCTAATTTCTTATGAAAGTTTTACTAAAAGGAGTCCTATGACAACTCATCAAAATGATGGTACTTTGTACTTAATCGAAGATCGGGAAGATTTACTCGATTATTTAATAGCGGGAATGAAAATCGAACACGCTACTATTCCACCTTATATGACGGCTCTTTATTCGATTAAACCCGGCAGCAATATTGAAGCTTATCAGATTATTCGTTCGGTTGTTGTTGAGGAAATGTTACACCTAACCCTAGTGGCAAATGTCTTTAATGCGGTAGGAGGTAATATTCGTTCAGTTCTCACTGCCGATGATTTTATCCCTCAATACCCTACTGTTTTACCCAATGGCGAAACCGATTTTAAAGTCGGACTAGAGAAATTCTCTCGAAGAACAATTGAAACCTTTCTTCAGATTGAACGAGTTGATGATATTCCAGAAGATCAACCGTTAGTAAAACCCAGAAGTCAACAATGTCTGGTGTCTCCTAAAGATGATTCTCTCAGTTTTTATAGCATTGGTCAATTCTATGCTGAAGTAATTCGGAGTCTATATACACTTTCCCAGGAAATGGGAGAAAAGAATCTTTTTTGTGGTGCTCCTCAACGACAAATTACCTCAGAATATTACTATGATGGATCTGGAGAAATTGTGCCAGTTTATGATTTGCGTTCGGCAATTCGGGCTTTGAGAATCATTCAAGAACAAGGGGAAGGATCGAGCATAGAAAGAATTTATGATGGGGAAAAAGACCTCGCTCATTATTATCGTTTTCAACAACTAGAATTAGGCCGTTATTATCAAATAGATAGAGATAATCCTGATGATTCTGATCAACCGAATTATCCCAGGGGTATTAATCTAAATAAAGAACAATTGGATTGGGATGCAGTTTATCCTATTAAGGCTAATGCTAAACTAAGAGATTATCCTGAAAACTGTGAACTTTATCATTTGGCTAAAGCATTTCAAGCCAATTACCAAGAATTCCTAGGGAAAATTGAATATGCTTTTGATGGTCATCCCGAAGAATTGATTCCTGCCATTGGAGGAATGTTTAAACTCAAATACTATGCTGAACAAATTGTCAAAAATCCTATTCCAGGTCAGGAAGGAGTGAATGGCGCACCTATTTTTAGACTAGATTAATACTCTGATTAATATAAGAGTATTGACAAAATCAGAATCACTGTTTAAAGTCAAAGAAGAAACTTTTTGAGGGAGGTTAAAGTTTTATGGATACCATGAATACTATAGAGAAAACAGAGAAATATGTGTTTCAACATTTTCTAGATTTCTCAGTCATATTAACAGGTTTTTCTCAAGCTCATTTATTAGGAACTGGACAAGCTCTCACCTATTTTTCTACAGTTAGAAACATGGTTGGTAAGGAGTTACTGAGGGATTTATTGGGTATTTTTCATCGTTTAGAAAGACAGTCCGATATTCATGAAGATCCTTCTATTTTAACCACTGGGTTGCAATTAGAAATTTTGGGATCAGAGAAGTTCGGACCAGTTGCTCGCAATATTATAAAACTTTGGTATGTTGCAACTTGGTATGAATTACCAAAATTATGGCATGAAGCTTTCGGAACTAATGGTCAAAAAGATTACAGCTTTGTGGTTAGCGCACAATCCTATCCCGAGGGACTTTTGTGGTCAGCAATTGGAGTAAATCCGCCGGGAGCAAAAGCACCGGGTTATGGAACATGGAGTGAACCTCCTTCCGTTACTTGAAACTTAACTATATAGACATTAAATTAAAAATTCTCTAACCTTCTTGCCAAAAGGGAAAATTGTTAACCCATTAATTATTAGTACAACAATGAACAAAAAATCTTGGTTGTGTTCAACGCTTATCTTCCTTTTTAGCCTAATTATTAGCTTAAGTTTAGTGACTTTGCCAGCAAAAGCATATACCCAAACAGACTTAATTCATCTTTTAGATTCACAGGAATGTAATAACTGTGATTTGACTCAGGTACATTTGTCTAAAAAAGATTTGTATGGAGCGGCTCTGCTTAAAGCGGATCTTTCGGAAGCTAATTTATCTGAAGCATTGCTTAATGATGCTAAATTAAATGGGGCGAATTTGTCTAAGGCAAATCTGTCTAAGGCGATCATGATGGGAGTCGGTTTATCAAATGCCAATTTAACGGAAGCAGACTTATCCCAAGCAGACTTATATAACGCTACTTTGCAAGATTCTATTCTTGAGAAAGCAAAGCTAAATTCTGCTTCATTAGATTCATCTAATTTTGCTAGAGCAGATTTATCTAATGCGTCGTTAGCCAACGCTACTTTAAAAGGTGTAATCCTTATTAATGCCAATCTTACGGGGGCTAATTTCTGTAATGCTATTCTCAGAAATGCCAATTTAAAAGGAGCAATTCTTGACGGGGCTAATTTCTGTGGTGCAGATTTAACTAATGCAACAATGCCCAATGGGAAAAAATACGAAGATGATCCTTCTTTTTGTAATGTTGATTTAGCTCCAGTCTGTGTTCCTTAATTTATTTCCCGATGTTTTATTCTCACATATATGGTAATTCTTATGAATTTTATTTTTCGTAATCCATTGAGTCGTTTTTTGATAGTTGGTTTGATAGTCGTTCTTCTAGAAATAGTCGGAGTTTTTCCTGTGCATGCTGTGGTCAATAATGGTCAAGACATTCTTACTTACAATAACAGCACTGGTTCTGCGAAAGAACCAATTTTTAATCCAGATAAAGTGTTACTAGGAATTACGCCTACGGGTTGGAGTAATAGCGATGATCCCAGTATTGATTTAGTACCACCTATTCCTTATCAACAAATTTTAAGTGAAATGGCATTAGCTGGCTTTAAAGGCTCACAAGTGTCGCCTAAATACCCTCAAGATTTGGATGAATTAAAAAGTGAATTAAAACTTCGTGATTTGACTATTTCTGAACCTTGGGTAGGAACTTATTTCACGATCAATGACAGTGATGACAGCCAAAAAATCTTTAAGCAACAACTTAATTTTATGAAAGAGATCGGAGGTAATATAATTGTTGTTGCAGAATTAGGAGGTGCAGTTCATCAACAACCAGTTAACCCTTTAACTAATCGACCAATTTTCAATGATCAACAATGGGAGGCATTAACAAATGGACTAAATGATCTAGGAAAACAAGCCTATGAAGCAGGAATGCAATTATGTTATCATCCCCATATTGGGACTGGAGTTGAAACTCTTAGTGACATTGATCGTTTAATGGCAGGTACAAATCCTGATTATCTCAAGTTACTTCTTGATACAGGACACCTCTATTATGCGGGGGTTGATCCAAAAGAGGTAGCACACAAATATGCTAATCGCATTAAGCACGTTCACCTCAAAAACATTCGTGAGGATATATTAGAAAAATCCAAGAAAAAAGGATGGAGCTTTTTATATTCTATTAAACAGGGAATCTTTACCGTTCCAGGTGATGAAGAAGGTGTAATAGACTTTGAGCCTATTTTTAAAGAACTGAGTGATAAAACTACAAATCCAGAACTAGAAAAGAAATATGAAGGTTGGTTAGTAGTTGAAGCAGAACAAGATCCTAATAATGCCAATCCTCTGCAATATGCTTTGATGGCTCGAAAATATCTTAAAGAGGTTACAGGATTATAAATAACTGATAATTTGTGTAAGTCGAAAAACAACTTTATCCTCTAAATTAATTATTAACCAAAAAATTACTATTTTTATACGATAAAAAACAATGACAGTTTATAATCAGGATTATGAAGTAATCAAAAAGATTTTTGAGAATGTTTATGCCTACAAGGTCAAGAAAAAAGATCTAAAAGGCTATGGCGAAATGTACACAGAAGATGCTTTATGGATAGCTCCCAATGTTCCTGATCGTCAAGGAAAAGCTGATATTATAGAAGGCTTTAAGGCAACTATTGCTAATCAAGATATAGATCCAGTTTTCACAGCAGAAGAAATTAAGGTGATTGATGATTTTGGCTATGTAATTGGTACATCAATTGCCAAAATTTCTCCTCATGATGGTAGCCCCACTAAAGAGGTTATTTTTCGAGCTTTATGGCTGATGAAAAAAGAACAAAAACAATGGAAAATCGATCGTCAAATTTGGAATGTAAAACCAGCAAAAACTATGAATGAAAATACTTTTAGTAAAGAACAATATCGTGAAATCATTGAAGTTTATTTTCGAGCGTTCGATACTAAAGATTTTGCCCCAGTCAAGTTTTCTCCGAACATTCAATTTCTCAGTCCCATTAGTGAACGGACAATGGATGGAATTGAAGATGTAACTCGATTTGTCAGTAATGTATCAACTCGTGTTTCGGAAGTTAACATTTTATCTATTACTGTAGATTATCCAACGGCAAGCGGCGTATGGCAAATGAGAACCACCCAAGGAATTCTCTATACCCTGCATAATTTTTTTCGTCTTGATGAAGAAGGATTAGTTTATATTTGGCCAATGTTCGATCCGAAAGCCATTGTTGATAATCCAGATCGTTTAGTTCCTTGGTTAACAGGGAATGGCTATTAAAGAGATCAGTTTAAGAAATTGAAATGAGTTAACCTTGAGCTATTCTTATCAACAAAATTATGAGCAAAACTTTCTCTTTGCCTGATATTTATTTGAGCTTTTTCATGTTTACCACGAACATGAAACCAAACAATTTATCATATCGTCAAATAGTGGTTAACCACATCAAAAAGCTACGGAGTTTTGGCTACAGTGGATTTGAATTTCCCATTGCCCCTACCTATGGTCAAAGTTTTGATCAAGATGTCAAAAAGTACCAAGATTTAAGGCATTATCTAGATGATCAAGGCTTAGGGGAAGTTAAAATTGCGACTAATTTGGGCGCAACAAGAACCTATGATCCTACGTCTTTTTATCCTGAACAACAACAACAAGCCTTAGCCTATTTAAAGTCAAGGGTGGATATTACCGCCGCCCTAAGAGGAGAGATTTTAATGGGGCCAATTGTCATCCCCTATGGGGTTTTTCCTACCAGTGATTTTAATGAGCCAATCTGGAGTGATTCCCTACAGGATTTGCTGTCTATTCGCTATCAGAATGCTCAATTGATTCTTAATGAATTAGGGAATTATGCTACTGAGAAAAAAGTTAAATTAGCGATCGAACCGATCACGCACTGGGAAACACCAGGTCCGAATAAATTATCACAGTTAATAGCTTTTTTAGATGGAATAGAAAGCAAACAAGTTGGTGTTGTTATTGACAGCGCTCACGAAACATTAGACGGTGATGGTCCTGAAATCTTTAAAATACAAGTAGCTCAATTGGCATCACAGGGAAGACTGCATTATATTCAAGTTTCCTCTCCAGATCGAGGAGCAATTCACACCAGTTGGTTACCTTGGCAATCTTTTCTTGAACCAATTTTATCCGTTTATGAAGGACCGATCTCCATTGAAATTTTTAATGCTATTCCTGCTTTTTTAGGTTCCCTACGTTTATCCCGTCGTAAGTTTTGGATTCTTGAAGAAGATTCTGCTAATTCATATCCCAGTGCTTATGAAATTGCTAAGGAAGCTATCAAAAAAACTCAACAAGAGTTACAAAAAATTCTCGATATTTATTAAATCACCCAAGTTGCTAGTTATAGATTTATTAACAAGCAAGTCTTACAATTTTCATAAATACATTTATGAGAAATACAAATAATTTTTGTGTAACTGGCAACTTGCGTTAAATCTTAAAAAAATCAAAATTTTTGCCATAATCATCTTAACCCAAATCTCTGAATAATCATGATCAAACTTCTTAAATACAACAAAAGTGTTATACTTTTTTTTGTTTTTTTTCTTACCTTTTGTTTTATCTTTCTGGGTTGGAAACCAGAGGTGTCTATTGCCCTTACTGGATCAGCAGAAACAATGGGACAATGGGGAACGATTCCAATGCCACTCCCAAAAGAGCGAACCCAGTCTGTTCATACGATTGTATTGCCTAATGGCAAAATTTTGATGGTTAATGGAAGCAGTTTTCGCACAGAATTAGATACGGAAGAAGACAAATATAAATTTATTGAACCTATCGATTTGTCTGATCAGTCCGTGATTGATAATAATGGCTTACTTAATCCTTTAACGGGTAAATTTGAGCGCATTTCTTCTCCACCGGCTCTGCAATTTGATAAAACCATTGGAACAAAAGGAGAGAAAACAACTAACGATCTTTTTTGTTCAGGTCATGTTCAGTTAGCAGATGGCAATGTTTTATTTGCCGGTGGGACTAGTAGTTATTATGGAGGTGGAGCTTTTACGGGAACAAAATGGCTTAATCTTTATGATTGGCGTAGTAATCAATGGAAAGTGATTGGACAGATGAAAGGAGGCCGCTGGTATCCTAGTTTAATTCCCTTAAAAGACGGCAAAGTTGTGATTTTCGCAGGGCTAGATTTTGACAAACCAAATCAAATTAACCCTAGCGTTGAAATTTATGACCCCATGACTGATAAACTGCATTATTTTGATCTTAGAACTATTAAGGATAGTCCTTTTAATACTAAGATTATTGATAAAAATAATACGGATGTTTTCGATAGTATTGACTTATATCCTCGTGTTTTTCCTTTAAAAGATGGGCGTTTACTCATTACTGGTGATGAAGCTGGAATTGCTGGTGTTTTAGTACCACATTCTAGCAAAAAAAGTTATATCATGACGATTAATGAGTCAGAAAGTAGGGAACTGTCTATAAGTTTTGAACCAGGACCCAATCGCTTGGAAAGTAATAAAGCTCACGGAACGGCTGTACAAGTTCCTAATTCAGAAGATGTATTATTAATAGGAGGAATTATCGGGACTAATAGTATTAGTTTTGGTCGGGAAGGAAAGATTGATACCAAAGCCTTTCCGGGAGTAAAAGTTTCCACTAGCTTGCAACATTGGATTTCTCCAGAGACAAGCGGACAACCTCAAGGAAAATGGGAAATCTTTCCTAATTTTCTAGATAAACCCAGAGCAAATTTGCAAGTCGTTATTTTACCGACTGAAGAACTCCTTATCATTAACGGAGGAGAATTTCCTGAATATAAACCAGTATATCAACCCCTATTAATGACTCCGGATCCTAATATCCCATCAGGCTATAAGACTACTTCTTTAAATCTGGCTAAGTTCCCCCGACTTTATCATAATGGAGCCGTGTTATTACCCGATGCTCGTGTTTTAGTGGTTGGAGGAAACGCTAATCGTGCGGCCAGAGAAAAAGATGGAACACTTCATGTAGATGTATTAGGAGATACTAAAACCTTTTTCCGCATACCTCAATTGAAAAATAAATCGGGAGAAATTGAGAATTTTGAGGTAGAAACCTATTACAAAGATCCTCAACATTATTATGCAGATGGTAACTCAGAACCCTTTGTTCCGGCAGAAATTTGGCAGGGAGAAGTCTTTAGTCCTCCTTATTTATTTAAGCCTGGTTCCCGTCCTGAAATTATCCAAAGTCCAACAATACTAAAGTATGGTCAAGTTAACACCATTACAGTAAAAGATAGTACCCCTAATCCTTCAGTTGTTCTGGTCAAATTAGGGGCTGTTACTCATTCTTTTGACTATGGACAACGATTATCAAAACTATCCATTAAAGTAGGAGAAAATAATTCTTCCATTACCATTACTGCCCCTGATAATGCTAATCTATATCCCCCTGGATATTATATGATGTTTTATATCAACAATATTGGGAAACCTTCCCATGCTCAAATTGTACAGCTTATGTCCTAATAAATAGGTAGTAATCTAGCAAAAACTATTCTATTATTTAAACAAAAATCAAGGAATTATTTAACTATGGCAATAACAGAACAAGATTTGAAAGTGTTACCTGAAATGGGAATTGATCCTGAAAATCCCGGTATATATCAAGGTTTGCTGGAAGATTTACAGGGAAACATTTTGAAAGGTCACGGGCGAGATTACTCGGTATTTCTTTTCATGCAGTGGAAGAGTGATAAAATTCCTGAAGCAAAACAATGGATTAAAGAATTTACTCAAATTTATGTCACCTCAGCTAAGTCACAATCTGATGAGGCTGTAGCCTTTCGACAAAATCAAATACCTGGTAGTATTTTTGCTAATATTTTCTTAACTCGTTTCGGTTACGATGCATTAGGGTTTGAAGGAGAACTCATTCCTTTCGATCAACCTTTCAGAATGGGAATGAAAAATGAACAAATCAGAACTGCTTTAGGCGATCCCGTTGTTCAAGAATGGGAAGAAGGTTATCAAGATGAAATTCACAGTTTATTGTTATTGGCTGATGATGATATTATCGATTTATTGCAAACCGTCAATAAAATTACGCAAAAATTGACTAAAGTAGCAACTCTTCTCCATCGAGAAGATGGGTTTATTCTCAGAAATAAAGCAGGTCAAATTATCGAACATTTTGGGTTTGTTGATGGAGTTAGCCAACCGCTATTTCTCAAACGGGATATTGTTACTGCTCAAATCAATAATTGTGATTTCAGTAAGTGGGATCCTCGTTCATCCTTAGATATTATTCTAGTAAAAGATCCCAATGGAAAAACAGAGGATAGTTATGGCAGTTACTTAGTTTATCGAAAACTAGAACAAAATGTGAAAGCCTTTCGGGAAGATCAAAAACAACTAGCTAAATCCTTAAGTATTAATGAAGACTTAGCAGGAGCTTATGTGGTAGGACGTTTTCCTGATGGAACTCCAGTCACAAAATCCGATATACCAACTTATGCGGTAACTTCCACCAATAATTTTAATTATGATGAGGATGTTAATGCCACAAAATGTCCTTTTCATGCTCATGTTCGTAAGACTAATCCCCGCAGTGATACAGTCAGACAATTTAATGTTTCTTTGGAGGAAGAAAAGGGTCATCAAATTGCGCGACGGGCGGTGAGTTATGGTGAAAATGACCCCTCTCAAGAACCGGAAAAAGATGCTGGGTTACTATTTTTATGTTTTCAAGCAAATATTGAAAATCAGTTCAACTTTATGCAAATTCGATGGTCAAATGCGGACGGATTTGTTAAAGTCGGTGTCGGGCCTGATCCTTTGATTGGTCAACCAGAAGGAAAACAACAATGGCCAAAAAAATGGGGTGAAGATGAAATCCAAGAGTATAGCTTTAAATTGTGGGTATTTATGAAAGGGGGAGAATATTTCTTTGCTCCTAGCATCAGCTTTTTGCTAGGTTTAGCTTAAAACTTCACTAAAGTTAGGGAAGGCTGATTAATATTAGAAATTTCATTATTGTTAATTGTAGTAATGGAGTAAATTAATAAAATTAACCTTCCAGATAACCAGATAACTCAATTACAATCTCTCAAAATTTAGATTAATAGGAGTCTAAAAATATGGGTCTTCCTGTCATCGTTGATGTTGGTATTGGTCTGATTATTATTTATCTATCTGCGGCTTTAATTATCTCTGGTATTCAAGAAATTTTAGCGGCTATTTTCCAATGGCGTGCTAAACATTTAAGGGAATCTATTTTACAAATTATGCTGGATCACGAGGCGAATCCTGAAGAACTGAAAAAAGCTAAAGAGATGCGGGATAAACTTTATCACAATCCTTTAATACAAAGTATGAATCATACCTCGGTTTCTTGGACAACAAAATTATGGAATCGTTTATTGTTTAAATCTTCAGATGACTATAAGAAATTATATGAAAATTGTAATCCTGCTTATATAGATAATAAAACCTTTGCTAATGCTCTTATTGATGAGTTAAGAAAAGATAGTTTAAAAACTCTTTTAGAAAATCCTCCTACAACTGAAAACATTGAAAAAAGAGCCAAAGTAATTAAAGAAATTAAGCAAAAAATTGAAGAAAATAAACAAATTCCTAAGTCTCTTAATAAAAGTTTAAATGCTTTAGCAGATCGAGCCGTTATTAAAGCCAAAGAAGGAGAAAATATTCTTTTATCATTTCAAAAAGAAATTGAAGATTGGTATGATTCATCTATGGATAGGGCATCAGGAATTTATAAACGTAATTCTCAATTAGTTGCTTGGTTTTTAGCTTTAGTTTTAGTTATCTTTTTTAATTTAGATTCTTTAAGCCTCACGCAAAAACTCTTAGATGATTCCACCCTACGGGATATCTTAGCTGATAGTGGAAGCACCCTTGTGATTAATTCTAAAACTGATCCGAATGATCCCAATAGTCAACTTGATCCGGATAGACTTCAAGCCAATATTAATGAACTTTTTAGTGATACTTTACCGATCATTCCTCTTTATGAAGATAGTTCTAATTTTGTTAGTTGTAATAAACCAGATCATTGTTCTTTATCTTCTGTCTTTTCCCATCAAGGAACAATCAATTTTAAGGGATTATTGTTAGCTTTGATCGGATGGATGGTAACAACATTAGCTGTTTTTATGGGCGCACCTTTCTGGTTTCAGTTATTAAGTAAATTTGTTAATATTCGTTCCAATGGTAATATACCAAAAAGCTAGGCTAGGCCATGTCTGCAAAATGCTAGAATTACTCATTTTTTTCGCCTTTAGTAATAAGTTATTTTCATCACACTTCTGTAAAAAGGCTTATTTATGGGCAAGTCATTTAAAATAGATAGGGCTTGCTGAATTAGGATCAAGCCTTTATCTGAAATCATTATCTAGTCTGTATTATAGCAAATTATCAAAAATCAACTCTAACACTTATTTCATAAAGTTTCCAAAATAGATCCTAAATGGGTTCTATAGAAGGATGTAGAACAGCTTATCTTCTATGGTTTTTAGTACCGCTTTTCTCCCCCCTTCCACTGCTCGTTTTCGTTCGACTTCTGGTTTGAAGAGGCTTTTTTCATATGGGTAGCAATGCGGTGAATGCTCGCCTATTTAGTCCTATTATAGCCCGTATCAGTCCAGTCTATCTTCATTTTGTATTCGCTTTAGATTCAACTTTTTTTTTTAAAGAGGTATATCTTTCCCCATTATTATCTTCTATTTCCCAACAGGTCTATTATTTTTGCACTTTTTTGATTGGCTAATAATTGGGATTTTATGATATGATAGCCTTGTTTGCCACTATAGTAGGTATTTTGCTTTTTTTGAGGACGTTCTACCTCATGTTCTGACACATCCACTGCTACTGTTTCTATCTCATTGTCTTTTTGATTTAGCTCTTTTTTCCTTGGTAAAGTAAATAAACCTGATGGGCGTTGCTGATTTGAGCTATGAATTAAAATAGATTTTTCAATTCTGTAGTGTGATATTATGCAATGCCCTGAATGTAAATCAGATCATATCCGTAAAAATGGAATTAACAGACAAGGAAAACAAAATTATATTTGTGTCAATTGTCAACGCCAGTTCATTAAACATTTGATTCATCAATTCCCCAATCAATTGCTAAGTGAAAAAAAAGACGATAGTCTCGTAATTATGCCAGTTTCATTAATATTTGATCTTCTATTGCTAATTTACTAGGGCGTGTCATCATTTAAATCTAGGATGCAGTCATAGTAAGACTTTAATAACTACCTATCAAAAATGGGTTTAAAGCCAGAATCCAGTTCCAACAAGGAGTACCAGCTAATTGATGACACACCCTAGGTCTTCCCGATTTTTTTTGAATTATTTTTTCAGCTTTGACAATTTTTATCATGTCATTAAATGTTAAACGATTAACTCCACAATATTGTTTGAAATATGCTGGCTTTATTTTTTTACTTTTTCATAATTTATGTTTTATTCTTACCATTTTTCTTTATTTTACTTCCACAATCTTACTTTCGCAAGAGGTCTAATAAAGGTGATATACTAAACAAATCATATATTTTATCCTGCAATAAATTTTTTATAAAATGGTATCTGTACTTACAGAAAAAATAACTCCGACTCCTATTTTTAATCCAACAGGAGATGATCGAGTTGAAAATAGGACAATCTGGTTTGGGAATACTACCAACTTAATGCAATTAAATGATGTAAGATATTCTTGGGCGATCGGTTTATATCAACAAATGCGAGAACAATTTTGGATTCCCCAAAAGTTGGACATAACCCAAGATATAACAGATTATGCTAATTTAACCTCTGAAGAAAGATACGCCTTTGAAGGAATTTTGTCTTATTTAACTTTCTTAGATTCTATTCAAACTTGTAATATTCCCCATCTCAAAAACACTGTAACCGCACCAGAAATAAGTTTATGTATGGCTGAACAAATTTCTCAAGAGGCGATGCATAATCAATCTTATCAGTATATTATAGAAACAATTGTTCCTCGTGAACGAAGAGATAGTGTTTATGCTTTTTGGCGTACGGATAAAGTCTTATTATCTCGTTGTGAATTTATAGCTAAAATCTATCAACAATATATAGATAATCCCACCCATGAAAATTATTTTGTTTCTTTATTAGCAGATTATTTGTTAGAAAGTTTATATTTTTATAATGGTTTCATTTATTTTTATAATTTGTCTGCCCGAATGTTAATGCCGGGCTCGGCGGATATTTTTAAAATGATCAATCGTGACGAATTAAGTCATGTAAGGCTTTATCAAAAGATTTTACCTGAAGCTATGAGCGTTTTTCCTCATTCTGTTGAGCAAATTTATGAAATGTTTGACACTGCTGTTAACCATGAATGTAATTGGACGAATCATATTGTCGGTACTAATATTTTAGGTATTACTGAATATAGTACAGATATTTATACTAAATATTTAGCTAATAATCGCTTACGGGCTATTGGTTTAAAACCTCTTTATAATGATGAAAAATATAATAAAAGTCCTTATGCCCATTTAGAAAAAATTTCTGATACTAAAAAAGATGGCAACACTAAGGCTAATTTTTTTGAATCTAGTGTTACCAGTTATGTTATGTCTTCTGGTATTAAAGGTTGGGATTTATTCTAATAATTTAACCTAAAACCTAACTCCTAAAACCTTTTTTTCCTAAATTGCCAAGATGCTTAATACTTTAACAAGGGGTTTAAACCCCTTGCCCTTATTCCCATTTATTCCTTTTGTATCACATCAGATTGTGTAATAAATATTGACAGTTGACATTTTATAGTTAACAATTAATTGTTGTCTCAAACATGATTAGTGATGAATTTGCCAAGTAAAGTTTTCATTATTTTTCTTATCTTTATTTCTCCTGAATTTATTTCTGCTAATTGGCGATCGCCAAAAGAGTTATTAAGCCTTAAAACCTTTTGCACTCTATCAGCTTGGGCCGATAATGTAGTGAAATTTGGTAAAGATGGACAAAATGGACAAAATGGTAAAGATGGACAAAAAGGACGAAATAGCGAGAATTTAACCATATTTAGTGATGGTTCGCCTTTAAACTTGGATTTAGTAGGCCAAAAAGGTTTAACAGGAGAGGATGGTAGCCCTGGCGAAAATTCTATCTGTGATACTCAACCTCTCAATAGCAATAATAATCTTAAAGGTGCAAGAGGAGGCGAAGGAGGCAATGGGGGTAATGGTGGTGATGGCGGTGATGGTGCGTCTTTAACTATTTATACTACTGATCGTAATAGTTTGAAACAAATTTTAGTTAAGGCTAATGGAGGCCTCGGAGGAGAAGCTGGAAAAGGCGGTCAAGGTGGCAGTGGTTGTCAATGTACCCAAATTTTTTGGACTATAAAATCTTGTAATGGTAATCCCAATAGTGCTGATTATTCTTGTACTACAAAAGAATACAATTGTACTAATGGTGAACAAGGACAAAATGGACGATCGGGTAGTAATGGTAGAGAGGGTAAAATTGGCAATTTAACCTTAATTAATAGTGATAAACCCCTCGCTCCAGATCGACTTACGGCTTCTGTTTCTATGGCGGATTTAAAAAATAGAGGATTAAGTTTATCTAAAAATTTATGGGAAAATAAAACGGGTGCAGCTTCTTTATTTGCTCCAGGTTCAATTATTGGCGATCGATATTTAGAATTAGTACAAAGAGTTGAAAAATCAATTGTTTTAATTTGGAATGCACCGCAATCTTTTGAGCCTTTTGCCAATACCGTAGTTAACTTAAATCTTCAAGATAACGGCACTGTTGACATTAAAATTCCTGATAATATTTGGGTAGAAAGTAGTCTTTTAGAGAGAAATAATGTAGCTGAATTATTCATTTTTAATATTTTAAAACAAGAAGAAGCAACCCGTTTAGAAAGTAAAGGCTTAACTGGTAATGGTTCAAACCTTACTTTAGAATTAATTGATAAAGCCGAACGATCTGATATTATTACCACTCAATTTAAAGTTAGATATAGTGTTACTAAATCTGATGAGGTATCTTATCGGGAAGTATTTGATTATAGCCCTAAATATGATGCAGAAGTTCCTCCTTCTCTAATTCGCTATAGTGGTAATCGTTTTTTTATTGATTTAGGACAATTGCCCATTGATTCTAAACATTTACAACCGAATACGGCTGTAGAAGTTCAAGTACAAGCGATTAGGTCATTTGGCACTAAATCAGCTACTCAAACAATTACCGTACGACAAATTTTAGGGCGATAAAAATTTATTGATCATAAATAAAATTGGAAAATTAATTATATTTTATTTCCAAAGGGCTCTGTCCATTAATTTAACTGCCTTGGCTAAATTTTGTCCATATTTTGAAACCGCCGTAGTATCCGATTTAAAATTACCAAAACTGGCTAAAATAGGGTCTAATTTGATACCTTTTACTACAGGATATTCATTATTACCTCGGGCAAAAAAATCTTGAGCGGCAGGGGTAACTAAATATTCTAAAAACTTTTTAGCATTTTCTTTATTGCGAGAGTTTTTTAATACGCCCCCTCCACTAATATTAATATGAGCTCCATTTTTCTTTTGATTAGGAAAAAATACGCCTATCTTTTTGAAAATTTCTTGTTTGGCTGCTTCTTTTGATTCCCCATAACTGGCTAAATAATAGGTATTGGCGATCGCCAATTGAGCTTGACCAGAAGCCACTGCCTCAATTTGATCTCGATCGCCTCCTTGTGGCGATCGGGCAAAATTAGCCACCAAACCACGACACCATTTTTCTGTAGCGGCTTCCCCATTAATAGCAATTAGCCAAGCCACCATCGATTGATTATAAACATTACTAGAAGAACGAACAACAATTTTACCTTTCCATTTTGGATTAGCTAAATCTTCATAAGTAGATAATTGAGAAGGATTAATTTTAGTTTTATCATACATAATTACCCGAACTCTTTTACTAAAGCCAAACCAATGACCTCCAGCATCTCTTAAATTAGCAGGAATTTTACTATTTAAAATTTTTGAAGAAATAGGAGAAAAAAGACCTTGTTGTTGTGCTAACCACAAATTTCCTGCATCCACTGTTAATAATATATCTGCCTTACTATTACGTCCTTCGCTTTTAATTCTTTCAATTAACTCATTGGCTTTTCCTTCAACTAAATTAACCTTAATCCCCGTTTGACGAGTAAAAGTCTTATAAAGTTCTTGATCTGTATTGTAATGACGGGCAGAATAAAGATTAATTTCCTTCGATTGGGCTGAAATAGGTTGAATTTTACCTAATTGACTTAAAGCAATGGTAGAAGCCGCCGCCCCCGTAGCTAAAAAAGTACGTCTTGTTATTTTATTCATCACATTTATTTTTTAATTTATCCATAATTATTTTAATGCTAATGCTAATAATTTGCAATAATTTTGATAAAAATTAGCAATAACTAAAATAAAAAAAAGATCGAAATAATCAGTTTTAAACTATAATTAAGACAAAAATCTCTAAATTGTTGTGGAAATTACTTTTTTAGGCACAAGTTCGGGAGTACCAACTAAATTTCGGAATGTTTCAAGTGTAGCTTTTCGTTTACCCCAAAAAGCTGAAGTTTGGTTATTTGATTGTGGAGAAGGTACTCAACATCAACTATTACGCAGTGATTTAAAAATTTCTCAGATCAAAAAAATTTTTGTTACTCACTTACACGGCGATCATACTTTTGGTTTATTAGGATTATTAGCTAGTTGTGGCATGGCTGGAAATGCTCAAAATATGGATATTTATGGGCCTCCCGGTTTAGAACAATTTATCAAAGCGGGATTAAAATATTCTTATACTCATTTGAGTTATGAAATTAATTTTCATACCGTAGAAACTGGTTTAATCTATGAAGATCAAGATTTTTCAGTAATTACAGCCCCTTTAAAACATCGTATTACAGCCTTTGGCTATCGTATCGTAGAAAAAGATCGAGCTGGAACTTTTGATGTCCAAAAAGCTCAATTATTGGGTATTCCATCAGGCCCTATTTATGGACAATTAAAACAAGGTAAAATCGTTACTCTTGAAGATGGTAGAGTGATTAATGGTAAGGAATTATGTGCAGAAAAAGAAATAGGACGCAGTTTTGTTTATTGCACGGATACAGTTTTTTGTGAAAATGCCATTAATTTAGCCCTAAATAGTGATGTATTGATACATGAGGCCACATTTGCTCATCTTGACGCTAATTTAGCTTTTGAGCGGCTTCATTCTACTAGCACCATGGCAGCCCAAGTTGCCTTAGCCGCCCAAGTTAAACAGTTAATTATGACTCATTTTAGTCCTCGTTATGCACCCGGTAATAATTTGCAATTAGATGATTTATTAACTGAGGCTAGATCGATTTTTCCTAATACTATTCTTGCTTATGATTTTTTTACTTATGAAATTCAAAGACATAAATAATTTATTTTTGAGCAGAATAATTAGATGATTTGACGATATATTAAATCTAATATATTTGAGAACTATTAAGGTATTTCAACAATTTGAATATTTGAATTTAATACAGATATAGTTTAAAATCTAAAGCGGAGGTAAACTATTTTATGACTACCAGAGAGCAACTAATTCGAGAAATTGAACAAGCACCCGATAACTTAGTTAACAAAGTTCTTGATTTTCTCCTACAGATAAAATCTCAACAATCACCACCCTTAAAAAAGGAGCAACCATTCTGGGCATTTGTTGAAGAATTAATTACAGACATTCCTCCAGAGGTTTTAGATGTCCTCCCCACTGATGGTGCTGAACAACATGATCATTATCTTTATGGTACACCTAAAAAGGAAGTATGAAAATTATTTTTGCTGATACATTTTATTGGATTGCCTTGCTTAATCCTAGAGATAATTGGCATTTAGTTGCCTTACAATATGCTAAAAAATATGAAAGAGATCAATTAATAACCACTGACGGAATTTATAGATGAAATCCTCAACTATTTTGCTACAAGAAATATGATAATGCGTCAAAAAGCCTTGACGCTGTGCTTAAAAATGCAAAAAGAATCTACGATACAAATTCCTTACACAACTCAACTCAGAGAAGCTGGATTTCAATTGTTTGATCAACGTCCTGATAAAGGTTATAGTCTAACTGACTGTATTTCCATGATTGTAATGAAAGAAATGAAAATTACAGAAATTTTGACCCATGATAGGCACTTTACGCAAGAAGGATTTAAGATTTTGTTTTAAAATTCTGTTATCAAAGACAATTGATAATCAATTAAATTTAAAAGTTTGCTATAAATTTTTATTGAAAGAAAATAAGACATAAATAATTTATTTTTGATTAGAATAATTACAATCTTTTAACCATAATTTAACAGCTTGTCCCATTGTACCTTGAGTACTATCTTTAATAGGAGAAATCTTTTGAGAATTACTACTACCAAAACGAGATAAACTTTTAATTAAAAGCCATTTATTTTCATATCTTGCTAAGAATAACCAGTGATAATTTTGAGTTTCAATAACTCTATCTTTGTGAGGATATTGTCTTTCTAAAGTAGTAAAAAATATTTGTTTGATGTCTTTCTCATCTTGGAGTTTAAATTCATTTTCAGGTAAAGGAAAAGCATTAAATTCAGACTTACTAGCGTTAACTACATAAACGGGAAAAGGGGCAATTTTTCGAGACAAATTACTAGATTTTTGTAAAATACGATTAGTATAACTCGGTATATCTTTGACTAAATAATTACCTAAATTTTCTATCTCTTCAGGACAAGAATTATGCTTATTTTTGGCTGAACTAAAATTAGTAAATAAGAATATATTTACCAAATTCATAGTAATAAATAAACTAAAAAAAACGGTTTTATTTTTGTATAAAATTAGATAATTTTTGACCATGATTTTAATAAATTCTTGATTCCCCTAACCCTTCTTAAAAAGCTGACTATAAACAAAAAATTCGATCCCCCCTAACCCCCCTTAAAAAGGGGAGAATTGAGTTATGACTGG
>CAZWLZ010000007.1:0-12451 GCA_964634505.1 uncultured bacterium
AGAAAATCGGAAGTATTTCCTATTTCCCATCCTTGGGCTTTTAGTCTTTCAATTTTTGTTTTATTCATCTATTTAACTCCTGATTAAATATATTGATACTGTCTTAATCTTTTTTGACAAAGTTCTATAACTTTTTTAGGGGTTTTATTGCTTGTTTTCTCAAAAATATCTAAAATAACAATAGCTTCATCATCGATAAAATAAACAATTCGCCAAGTTTTTTTCTCATCATTAATGCGTAATTCATGGCAATTTGAACCAATCGTGGGCATTGGGCGAGAAATAGGCATTGATAAAGTTTTTCCTCCTTGCAATTTTCTTAATAAGAACCCTATTTCTAATCTCGCTTTACTTGAAAAAGGTGGCGTTTTAACTTCTCCTTTTAACCAGACAAGGGGTTTACTTTCATTTTCACTCATTCGGTCAGTATATCATTTTTGACATATTATAGCTTTTTTTTATTTTGATTGAAAGGAAATCGTAAGTACTTGGACAAAATCAATTGTGTATTTTACGATCAAAATTTTGATGGGCAGAAATCATCCTACCTTGTACCAAAGGTTAAATTAATTCTCTCCAGGTACTTACCCCACAAAAAAAAAAGGCGATCGCCACTCTAATTTTTAAAATCGAACCTCCCCATAAATACTATTCTTCAGGGATTTCTATTTTTGTATTTTCATCAGTAATAATCCTCTCCAAATTTGCATTACTCAAACTGTTGCAGTTTTTCTCTAGCAAATTCTGCAACTTGTTCATATTCCGAATCAGTTAATTGTACTAAAATTTCTTGAGTAACGTTAGGATGTTCAATAATTCCTTTAAAAAGGGAGATTCGATCTACATCTTCTAATGATTCTATTTCCTCCTCTATGACTTCCTCGTAACGCTCATAACAATCATAATCACTTAAATCATTACCACTGCAAAAATCAAGGATAAATGATAAGGATTCCTCGCTTAAATTAGGATTTTCTAAAACCTTCTGAAGATTAAACTTAGAGTAAGTAACATCACTAAAACCCTCTAAAATCAACGCATCTAATACTTCTGGCTCAACTAATTGGCGTAAAATATACTCAAAATCTTGATAGACATTGACACGCTCATCAACATCATCGTAAGTATATTGTAAAAGAACGGCGATCGCAAAGTCTTTATTTATGGTTTTATTATCATCGAGGCCCTCAAAAACTTCATGAAAATAAAAAGCATCCCCTATAATTACATAAGTCTTAGGGATAACATCGACCATCAAACATTCTGCCTCATTATAACTTTCATTAAGTTTAGACGCTTTGTAGGTTCGTTTCCAGAGTTTCAGTAAGCCCTTTAGAGTGTAGGAAGGAGAACAAGCGGATATTTGACCAAGCTCATACCCATAGAGACTTGTATAGAACCCATTTGGTATCTTATCTGAAATCGTTATCTAGTCTGTATTATACTAAATTATGAAAAATCAACTCTAACACTTATTTCATAAAGTTTTCAAAATAGATCCTAAATGGGTTCTATAGCTATAGGTAGCAACTAGGGCTAAATACTCATAAATATCAATCATATTAAATATCTTTTCTAAATAAACATGAGTAAAAAAAAACCTCTTTCTATAATTAGAAAAAAAGGAAATAAATATATTGAATTAGGAGAAATTCTATTTCATCGTGGTGACATTTATCATTTTTTATTAACTATTAGTTGGCTAAAATTTATTAGTTTAATTAGTTTTGTCTATTTTATTCTTAATGTTATTTTTGCTTTCGGTTATTTAATGATTAGTGATAGTATTAAAAATGCCCAACCTGGTTCATTCATAGATGCTTTTGCTTTTAGTGTGCAAACTATGGCTACTATTGGTTATGGTGCTATGTATCCTAACGGTTTAACCGCTCATATTTTAGTCAGTATTGAGGTTTTAATTGGTTTATTAGGCATTGCTATGGCTACGGGGTTAATGTTTGCTAGATTTTCACGCCCTACGGCTAGAGTGTTATTTACTAATGTGGCTGTGATTTCTAAATATAATGGCATTCCTACTTTAATGTTTCGTGTGGCAAATGTTCGTAATAATTGGATTGTTGAAGCACAAATAAAAGTTTGTCTCTTATTACCTACTGAAACTACCACAGAAGGTTATACTATGCGTCGCCTTTGCGATTTATCTTTAGTTAGAAATCAAACCCCTTTTTTAGCTTTAACTTGGATGATTATGCACCCTATCGATCACCAAAGTCCGTTTTTTGATATTACCGAAGAATTATTTTTACAAGAAGATTATCAAATTCTTATTACTTTAACTGGATTAGATGCAACTTTATCTCAAACCATTCACGCTCGACAAATTTACTATAAACATGATATTATTTGGAATCATCGTTTTGTTGATGCTGTTAATATTACTTCCGATGGCGATCGTTATATTGAATATGATAAATTTCACGATACAATAAAAATTGATTCATTCTAAACTATTGATAGCTATAACTATAAATTATGATTAAATATCCCTTTGAATATACTTATTGAGTTTTGGATCAAAGGTAAAAATTGTTTCCTGATCAACCCTAGAATAAGCCTATAAAAGATAATCCACAAAATCTAATCTCGTTTCACTGTAACAATCCAAAGCCTTGATTAATAATTCAGGTTTCTTCAGAAAAACTAATTCTCCCTCCATTAATTTCTGCAAGAATTCTCAAATTTTGTCTCTTCCCACTTGATAAACTTTTTGCAAAACAAATACCACTTCACAGGCGACGGGAAGAAGTAATATTATCCGATTATTTTCAAGTATTTCCTCTGCTTTAGTCGATAATTCTTCGTGATCATTGAGAAGATAACGAAGAATTATATTCGCATCAATGATCGCCATATTTACCCTCCACAGAATTTTCCCAAGCGGTTGATTCCAAAGTCATTAATTCGGAATTGGCATAAGTTTGTAGTATTCCTTTTAAACTCTTTTTCTTAACTTGAGAATATTCTTTTGTTAAAACAATAATTTCTACCTGTTTTCCTGAAAATTCTGATGGTAAACTTACTAAAACTTGAGAATTTTCAACGGTTTGCACTGTGCGAATAACTTTCATTTTTTTAGATTTATAATTAAATTTTAAATTAATCATACCTATTTCATAACACAAATTCATAGAAAGTCGATCACCTAACGGTATTACAAGAAGTTTGAGCAATAGTTCGGAAAACAAAGTCATAATTATAATCAAACTGAGGAATCTTTCTCTTCTTTGAATTAATAGTAAAGAGATTAATAAGTCAAAATTTAACATTAATATAATTAGTATAAGGACGTTTATAGGGCAGTTGTAAACCTAAAACTATTGATAGCTATAACTATAAAATTGTGGTATACTTGGAACGGGTAAAAACTGGACTTTTGGAGATCGCCTTAAACACTTGCGTTATAGGCGATCACTTCTATTTATAACAGTTAAGCTCCCAACCGTTTAGAGTATAATTCTTGTTTTGTAATAGTACAATAAAGTACATCAGGGTCTAAATCGGCTCCATTATCCCAATAAATTGTTCCCAATTCTGGATTTAATTTAACTGTTTGAAAATAATTTAAGTCTTTTAAAGGTGTAAAAATACCAATAAATTCGATAATCTCACTGACATCGATTATCCCCTCTTTATTATCTTCAAATTTGAGGTAAAGTTGACAATTTTCTAATGTTTTAACTTCAATAATATCTTGTAACATTTTTACTCCAAAGGTTCGATATTTTGTAATGGTTGATTTTGCCTTGCTAATTGCCAATTTTTTCTTAATTTTTCTTGATTCAATAAAGCCCATTCAATTACTATTCCCAAAATTCGAGGGCTTAATTTTCCTTGCAAAATAGACAATGTTTCAATATCAATAATTACTTTTTTGTTGGTTATATCTCACATGAAAATGAGGAAATGAGGAGGTGAATGATCGTTATAATACATGGTTATAATAATCCCTAAAAATCTGCTAATTTCAGGCATATTTTTCTGCTTAGTCTTACAATAGTTTTAAAAATATAATTTATAATTTTTTATGGGTAAAAGATTTAGCTTTATCCCCCGTATAAGTTGCCACAATGTGACCATTACCTACTAAATGATATTTATAAGTAACTAAACCCTCTAAACCAACCGGCCCTCGTGGAGGCATTTTTTGCGTACTAATACCCACTTCAGCCCCAAAACCATCACGAAAACCATCGGCAAAACGAGTTGAACAATTATGATATACTCCAGCCGCATCAACTAAATTTAAAAATCGATTCGCCGTATTTTGATTTTCTGTGGCGATCGCCTCTGTATGTTTTGAACCATAATTATTGATATGATTAATAGCCTCTTCTACTGTGTCAACTATTTTAATCGCTAAAATTAAATCACTATATTCTGTACTCCAATCCTCTTCTGTTGCTAAATCACACTCAATTATCGCTTTTGTAGCCATATCCCCCCTTATTTCTACTCGCTTTTCCTTCAATTCCTCAGCCAATTTGGGTAAAATTTTGGTTGCTATATTTTGATGTATTAATAAAGTTTCAACTGCATTACAAGCAGAAGGATATTGAGTTTTGGAATCAATAATCATATCAATAGCTTTATTTAAGTCCACTTGTGAATCAACAAAAATATGACAAATACCGTCAGCATGACCCAAAACTGGTATCTTAGTATTATCTTGAACATAGCGTACAAAATCATTTGAGCCTCTTGGAATAATTAAATCGAGATAATCATCTAATTTTAGTAAAGTTGAAATTTCTTCTCTAGTCGTTAAAAGTTGTACTACATTGGGATCAACTTTTGTATTACTTAAACTTTCTTTGATAATCTCTACTAAAGTCGTACAAGAATTGATAGCTTCCTTACCCCCTTTTAAAATTACACCATTGCCCGATTTTATCGCCAAACTGACTATTTGAATTAAAGCATCGGGACGGGCTTCAAATATCACTCCTAATACCCCTAATGGACAGCTAATCCTCTTTAAAATTAATCCTTCATCTAACTCAGTTTGTAAAGAAATTTCGCCTATAGGATTAGGTAAATTAGCCACATCCTTAACCCCGGCAATGGCATCCTTTAATTTACTTTCCGATAACTTTAAACGCCCATAAAGAGCTTTAGAAATAACATTTTCAGATTCTTGACAATCTTTTTTATTTGCCTCAAGAATGCTTTGTGATTGATTTGTTAAACTATTGGCGATCGCCATTAAGGCTTGATTTCTAACTTCAGAAGATAATAAAGCTAATTGACGGGAAGAATCACGAGTTCTTTTGGCGATCGCCACTAAATCAGAAACTTTAATCATAATATTAAGTAATAAAAAATAGAATTTATTTTAGTTTAACTTAGACACACTAATTATATTGTCATAGCAGAAAACAAGTTAATTAGGGCATTATTTTTTGCTTATATTCCCCCTTGTTAAGGCAATGCGGTTTCATTCTAAAATTTCTGATTTGGATAAAATAAGAATTAATGAGGAATAAGTAATAAGTTTTTGATGATAAATCATAAAAACTTATTATCTCAATATTTTTTATTATTACTTAAAATCTGACGGGAGGAAAACCACCCAATACCCTAATACCCTAACACCCCAAACTTTTTGCCGACTTAGTTTGAAACAGCCCTGCCTTGTTAAGAGGGTTAGAGGGATCAAAATTAAGCTATTAATTATCATCATCAAACAAACTTAATCCAAATTGAAGAGGTATTTCAGCAGAAGAAATAGAGTATTTTTCTTGTAAAATCAACAATTTTTCTCTTGCCTCAATAGCATTATCCGCCAAATTAGCAAACTCTATAAATCGATTTAACTCCTTTTTAACTAGATTTTTTTCAATATCCCAAACATTTCGATCTAAGTCTGGAGGGATAACAATCATATCAAATAAAGTAGCAAAATCCTTATTTTTATGAGGTCTTAAAATACGCCCTCTCCGTTGAATAAATTGACGAGGATTACTACTACTTGCTAAAATTACCGCATTTTTAATAGAAGGAATATCTATGCCTTCATCTAAACACTTAATAGCCACTAATCCCTGCAATTCACCTACTTCTAATTGATGCTTTATTTTCTCTCTTTCACTAACAGATGTTTGTGCCGTGTAAGTATTGACTCTATAACCTAATTCAATACCTAAAATTCTCGTTACTTCCTTTAATTGACTATTAAAAAAAGTCGATTTACTCTCAATTTCACCATCACCACAATAAAATAAAGTATGACTTGTATCAAGTCTATTTTTCATCAAATTATATAACGCTTTTAATTTATTTTTAGCATTAGCAATTAATCTCGCTCTTTTGATTAATAATGATTGAATTGTTTTATTTTTTAGCCATTTTTTCTTATCTTCAATACTCGCTAATATCCAAGCAATTCTTGTTGTTAATTGAGTATAAATTTCAGCTTCATCTGAAGTTAATTCTACCAAAATAGGATAATAATTATAATGAACTAATGCCCCTTTTTTGATAGCATCTGCTAAAGTAAATTCAGGTTGAATTATGTCTCCAAAATAACTTAATAATCCCTCCGTGCCTTCCTCATCAAAATATCTTTCAGGTGTCGCTGATAAACCTAATCTCAACCCAATATTATCAGGCAAACATTCTAGTAAACGTGTTGCACCTAAATTATGTACTTCATCACCAATTATTAAAGTTTTTTGAGGAAAAAATTGTAATTGAGATTGAAAACTATTACTAATAAAAGTTGAATTAGTAGTTAATATCGTTAAAAATTTTTGTTTTTTTGTATAAATATTATAAAGTTGATTTGTTAATTCACTCTGCCAATTATAAGCACTTTCAAAAGCTAAAATTGGTTTTAAATTAAATTTTTCACTTTCATTTTTCCATTGAGTAACTAAATGTATATAAGGACAAATTACTATTAATATTTCTAAATTAATTTTATTATATAATTCAGTAGTAATCATTAAGCTAGTAATCGTTTTACCGCTTCCTGTTGCCATTTTTAACGTACCTTTTCCTTTATTTTTAAACCAATTAATTACCGCTTTTTGTTGGTAATCTCTTAATTGTAAATCGGGAGGTAATTGAGGAATCCCAGTAATTAATTTTTGATAAGAATTAGACTTTTCTTTTACTTTAAATTTATCTTTTTTGCCATATTCTTCAACTAATAAATTCCAATTAATTATTGATAATAAATTTAACTTTATTTGCTGATTATATTCATATCTAATAACTAATTCTTTTGATTCCATAAAATTTATATTGGTAAAAAAAATAAGTTCTTTTATTAATTAATAATTGCTTATTTTTGAATAATTATGAATAATTAAAACGGAAAAATAAGACAAATTTAAAGTAGGAAAATCTTGTAAATTTTTATAAATTACTTGTTCAGAAAAACTTGCTTTTTCTACTATCCAAGCAGACTTAAATAAATTATTTTTTTGTAAAACTTTCCAAACTTGAGTATAAACCGAACTAACCTTTAACAATACAATTACTTCCGCCCAATTTAAAACTTCTTCTAATTCTTTAATCGTATAAATAGCAGGTAAAACAACTAACTTTTGATGTTGAATAGTCAAAGGTAACCCCAAAGCCGAAGCTGCCACCATCGGAGAAGAAACTCCTGGTATTCTCTCAATGTTTAAATCTGGTTGTAACTTTTGTAAAGTATGAGCTAAATAAGTAAATGTACTATAAAAACTTACATCTCCCTCACAAGCAAAAGCCACATCTTTGCCCATTTTTAAATATTCCCATACTTTCAAGGCCGCCTCTTCCCAAGCCTTATTTAAAATAGAGGCATCAGTAACATAAGGAAAATATAATGGTAACTTTTCTTGATTTGCTTGTAAGTAAATTTTAATAATACTTTCGGCTAATCCTTCTTGATCATTTTTACCTTGAGGAAATGCTACAACTGATGCTTGTTGTAATAATCTTAAACCTTTAAGAGTAATTAATTCATGATCGCCAGTGCCAATACTTATACCATAAAGAGTACCAATTTTCACTTTTTTATTTATTATGATAAAAATTTATTTTTTATAATCAAATCTATTTTAATTCAGACAATTTTGAAATAGAATTAAAGCTAATTTTATCATTATGAGGTATTAATTCTTGATATAAAAAATCTTGAATATTATTACTTTCATCTAATACTAAAACCTTAGCAATATGACCATTTTTAAAAACATCAAAACGCTCTTTTTCTTCATAAGCATAAATAATTAATAAATCACTTGGTTTACATAATAAAGCTGCCCCACCATTGGGACAAATTCCTTTTTCTCCTCTTTCTCCAGGTATTGCATAAGTATTCCAACGCTTACCATTATTAAGATTTACTACGTCAACTTCTTCTAAAGGTAAAATTCCTACCATATCCATCCAATCTTCATCAATAGTAATACTACCGACATAATTTACATTAGCTTCCGTAACTTTGACTCGATGAATTTTTCCGTGCATTAAACGAATTTTTCCCATTATATATTTCTTTTCTTTACTGTCTAAAAAGTTTTAAAATTGATTAAAAAATTAATGTTTTGTTAATAATAAATATACAAAAAAAACAATTTATTATTAATAACAAATAATAGCAAAATTATTGAGCAAAAATAAAGAAATATCAGTCATAGGTGCAGGAATCATATTACCTCTACTATCAAGTAATTGTACTAAAATTAAATAACCAATGGCTAATGCCACAGAAATTGCACCGGTAATTAGGGCAATGATCTTTTTTCGATCCATAATATAATAAAATCTTACTTACAATAATTACTTTAAATTAGTTTTTTTTTATAATGTATTTCGACACATAAAATAAATTAAATGAATATACTCAAAAATATATCTCTCTAAAGACCAATTTTCACAACATAGGATAAAAAACTGATCCTCAAAAGAATATTATTATAAAATATAATCTATTGTAATATTAAATGGAAATAATTTCAGATGCTAACAAAATCTTTATTAGAAGAAAATGTCGCAAAATTAGCATTAACAAAAATTGAAAAACATTTATTTTTATGTTGTGATCAAACAAAACCTAAATGTTGTAGTAAAGAAAATAGTATTGAATCTTGGGAATATTTAAAAAAAAGATTAACTGAATTAAACTTAGATAAACCAACTGAATTTAACCCTAATTGCATTTTTCGCACTAAAGTAAATTGTTTAAGAGTTTGTGTTGAGGGGCCTATTTTATTAATTTATCCTGAAGGAATATGGTATAAAAAGGCTACCCCTGAAGTAATTGAACGAATTATTCAAGAACATTTATTAAAGGGTAAGATAGTTACAGAATATGCTTTTTGTCAAAATCAACTTAAGTAAAATAAATGAAAAAAATTAATTCTTATTCGTAATTAAAATCACAATGAATACAAAATTTATCAAGAATTCTTCAGATATAATGGCAAAAAATTTACTTTTGGTAGATGATGATCCTAATCTAATTTTATTAGTTAAAGATTTTTTAGAGTTTAAAGGTTATACGGTTTTAACTGCAAATAATGGATTAGAAGCCTTAAGTGTGATCAAAGACAATTCTGTTGATATGATTATTTGTGATATAATGATGCCAGAAATGGATGGTTATGCTTTGGTTCAAGAGATTAAACAAGATTCTGAATATAACTCAATTCCAGTTATGTTTCTATCTGCTAAAGGACAAACTCAAGATAGAGTTAAGGGATTAAATATAGGTGCCGAAATATATATGGCTAAACCCTTCGAGCCTGAAGAATTACTCGCTCAAGTGGAGTCAACTTTAAAACAAACCGATCGTTTAATTGATTTAACCAAGAAAAATAATAATGACGACAAATTGTCCAAGATAATCTTAACACATTCTGTTAAATTAACTCTTACGGAAAAAAGAGTAGTAAATTTAGTCGCTCAAGGTATGGGCAACAGAGAAATTGCTGAAATTTTAAAGGTTAGTCAACGTACTATTGAAAGTCATGTGTCTAATATGCTTAACAAAACGGGATTACATAATCGTACTGAATTAGCAAGATGGTCTTTAGATAATTTTATAAAATGAACTTGACATTTTGTCTTTTAAAAAGTTATAATTGTTAACGCTATCGTAATTCAAATTGTAATGCCCTTTTAGCTCAATTGGTAGAGCACTCGATTTGTAATCGAAAGGTTGTCGGTTCAAGTCCGTCAAAGGGCTTTTCTTTTTTTTAGAATTTATACCTTTTTAAGAATATAACTTGTCATAGATTTAATCTCAATTTTCTGTAAGCAAGGTATTAACTTGTCTTTTTACAATATGAATTAGCTGGAGCAAAGCCAATATTAAAAGAAGTCGAATGATATTTTTGAGGAAAAAACCAATCTTGATTGGTTTTCATAAACTCATCATCTAACCCATCAAAAATAATGACGGCTTTAATGGTATTTTTATTTTTGGTATTCAAAATAGTTCGATTTTGATACATCCCAACAACAGCTTCAGGGTCTAAAAAAGTCCAATTTTTTTCAGTATTTTTCAGAGTTTCTGAATAAAAATTTGATTTTTCTAAGCCATAGGTTGGGATTATTAGATCATTTTTGTCAGCCGTATTTCTAAGAACTGCTTGCAAAGCATAGGCCGCTTCAAAGCGAACTCTAGGATTAACAACAACTAAAATAGCTTGATTATCAGTAGTACATTGTTCAACTTGTGTGAATAAATTATTGATAGCTTTACTATCATTTGCTTGTTGAGAATACATCCCCCATACCAAGGAAAACTTACTAACAAGAAGAATACATAAGATACTTAATATTAGAATGCTAAGCCATTTGGAATAATTGCCAATAAGAGATAAAGTTTTTGCTAAAAATAAACAGGCGATCGCCATAAAAGGGAACAAATAAAACCCTGCCATAATTCCAGACTTAGAATATAACAGGACGTGAGGAATTAGGGATATTAACAAAAAACAAGAGAAAGGAAAAAGCTCTCTAAGGAGACCCCAAATTGGCTCTTTCTTTAATCGACTTACAATCAATAATAAGACTATGGAGATAAAAGTGATCAGAAAAAAACTATCTCTTAACAAGATGTAAATTGTTGACATAATAGCAGAAATTTGTAAACTATTTTTATCAACTCCAGCATATCCAGCACCACGAGTTCCCAGATAAAAAATAATATAGGAAATTTCCAAGGTAACAATAACACCAAGAGAAATTAATGATGTTTTAATAAGTTTTACGGCTTTCCAAAGCGATACTTGACGAAAATAACTAAATAGCCATATTTTTAGGACAATTAAGGTAGGAATAAAAACAATATAGGATTCTTTACTTAATGACATTAAAATAGTGAATATTATAAAAAAAATATTATTTAGTTTTGAGTGATTTTCATATTTGCAACTGAGTCCTAAAAAACAAGAGTTATGGATAGAAAAAACATTCCTTGAGAATCAGGTATAAGCGGTCTTATCCAAATCTCTGATTGGGAACCCAGTAAGGTTGATATTGAAAATACTAAAGCAACTGGAACTGAAAAATTTAGGAGTCTGCCAAAGAAAAAAAGAAAAAAAGCAGTCAAACTTCCCAAAATGCTGATATATAAAAACCAGAGGACTGAATTAATTCCAAATATTTGGGTCAAAGTAACAATCTGAATTTGAAAATAAGGTCTAAATCTACCTATGTTACGATCATTCTTAATCCATGTAAATATAGTTTCAATCAACCCTTTATCTATCAGGTCATTGTACATTAAAGGTATTTGATGATCATCAATTAAATAACGAAAACCAGAGTTAATCAATCCCGTTTTACTAGCAGTAATTAAAAATGCTAGTATTAGAACAATTAACACAAAAAAATTAATTAGATATTCAAAATTCTTTTTATTTAAAGTCATTATATTTATGTTGTGATAAAAAAAAATTCCTACAACAATTTTTACTCTGTATTAAAAGTATCATCTATTAAGTTCTTAAAGAACACACTTTTCTTATCTTTTTGTAATAGAATTTTTTAAAATTGTACTTTTTGTAAAAGTCAAAAAATAATTAATTGGAATAAAATTTTCGTCAATTCTTATGTTTATATCCTATTGGTTATTAATTATTAAGTTATTTTTGTAAGAAGTTTATTAAACCAGAGCGATCTTAACTTCCAAAACTTACTCGTTTTCATGGCATTGATTTCTGTATTAGTTGTTTCAAGTTTTATGTCTGTTTGCTCTATCTCTCTTTTTATTTGCAACAATTTTTCTTGTTGAAGATACTGAAGTTCATATTGAGATTGGTATAGTTGAGCTTGAGTATGTTGAAATTCTATTTGAAATTGATTTAATTGAGATCGAGTATGTTGAAGTTTAGACTGAGATTGATTTAATTGAGTTTGAGTATGTTGTAGTTCAGACTGAGATTGATTTAATTGAGTTTGAGTATGTTGTAGTTCAGACTGAGATTGA
>CAZWLZ010000007.1:12551-24605 GCA_964634505.1 uncultured bacterium
TTTAATTGAGCTTGAGTATGTTGTAGTTCAGACTGAGACTGATTTAATTGAGCTTGAGTATGTTGAAGTTCAAACTGAGATTGATTTAATTGGGCTTGAATATGTTGTAGTTCAGACTGAGATTGGTGTAATTGAGCTTGAGTATGTTGAAGTTCTTCTATACTTCTATTTTTATGAGCAAGTAACTCTCCAATTTCATCTCCTTGTCTTTCAATCACTCGCAAACGTTCTTCTCGATCTTTTTCACTATTTTGATATTGAATTTTAAGCTGTTTTAATGTGTCATTTTGGTCGAGCAAAGCAAGGATCATTCGTCCTGATGGCCGTTTTAATAAGTTATGGGCAATTTGTTCATCAGTATTTTTAACGAGGGCATGACGACTAACCACAAAGTACATATCATAATCGAAAAGCTGTGGTTCATATTCTATAAAATCAAATTCTAAAGCGTTAAAAAATTTAGTGACTGAACGATTATTAAATAGATAAATATGTTCTGGGGATTTGAGTTGATCTAAAAACTGATCCTTTTGTTCTCTCAACTCTTGATAAGTTTTTCCTTCAATATAATTAGGTGTTTGAATAATAAAAATCCCTTCTTCTTTGAGTAAAGAAGCCGCAAGACGCATAGTAGATAAAGGATCGGGCAAATGCTCCATTACATCGTAAAGCACAATTGCATCAAGACTTCCTAGTTCTAGTTGTTGATCTTCTAGTGGACCTAAAAGCATAGAAATATCAAAAGTTTTGTTGGAAAAATCTACAACCCAAGGACTGAGTTCTAAACCTGACGCTTCAAAACCAGCCCATTTTGCCAATGCAACTGAACCGCCATGACTACATCCTAATTCCAGCACTTTTGCAGGAGGTAATTTATATTTCATCAAAGTATGTAACCAATACAAGCATCGTTCAGGAATATCTTGACGTGAACGTTGATAAATATCAGGATAGCCATATTCTTCTGTTTGATAAGATAACCAGTATTCTTTGCTATATAGGTCATTTTTATCGTCATGAACACGCATTTGATCAAGCGTTAAGTCTTCATTGAGGACTAAAGTTCCACATTCTGAGCAAAGGGAGTAATCGGGAGAAAACTCACTTAAGTCTTGATTACCACACCAGCAGGATTTTGTTGATAAAATTGATTGCATACTATTCATTTTAATAGATTTCTAGTTCCTAGAGAAAGTGTTCATTTAGCTACATCTTTGAAAAATCAACAAATATTTAAATCATAACAATTTATTTCAGAGATTAGTAGACCTAAATCTCGACTATCAGAACTAACATCTAAACTTTGCGGACTAGCTGGAAATTCTATTTCAAAGTTTAGATGTATTCTATTGTTATTTCCATTTAATATTTCAGGATCAATTAATACATATTTGTCAATTTGCTTATCAAAAATATCGTATTTAAATTTCCAGATATCTACAATTCTTTGATTGAGAAAAACTTTTACGTCAATAGCGTTATGATTAAATGTTAGGAAAGTCATTGCGATTTTCAATTTAAGTAAAAAATAACCTGAATGGGTTGAACGAAAATTCAAAGAAACACGAGATCTTTGCGTCCAGGTACCTAAAGACTCTGGACCTGAAAAACCTTGGTTCTCTAAATGATGAAAAAATATGGTGTCAGCAGAATTTGTAAAATCAATGGAGGCTCCATTATAAATTTCAATATCATGATCAATTATAAATTGATTATTTGTAAAACTATTTAAAGAATCTTGTAATAAATCTTGCAATTTATTTTTTAAAAAATAATGGTCTTCAGAGTTTCTTTTTGCTGCAATAAGATAGAAGAATATTTGCTCGTCTAACCACGAATCTTGGGTGAATTCATTGCCAAGTAAATCATACAAAATATAATCTACCTTTTCAAAAAAAACAAAGAAATCATCTTTTGTATAATTGTAATCTCTTGCTGTCATCTCTCTGCCAGATTCAAAAATTATAAGGGGACATTTTTGAATAAGAGTATTTAGTCCACCTTTCAAACAGTTGAACTCTCCCCCTTCCAAATCCAATTTCATAAAACGGATACTATTCTCTGGCTCTAAAATATCGTCTAGTGTTTTAGTCGTTGTAGTGATTTCTTCAAATTGCGGAGTGTGAGAATAGAGGGTCTTCTTTTTTAGGCCCCCTTCTTGAGGAAGATTCAAAATACGATAGAAACTACATTGTTGATCATTAATATTACTCAAGGCATTTTGATAACAAAAAGTATTATTTAAATGAAGTTTAGATAGCCTTATTAGTAGAATTTCTAAATTACTAGGAACTGGTTCAATAGCATAAACCTTGCCTTCCTCTCCGACTAGTGTTGCAAGAGGAATCGTATGGCGACCTATATGGGCACCGCCATCTACACAAATATCTCCCTTTTTAATAATCGTTGAGTAGATTTTTTCAATTAAATCTTCAATTAAAAAATGATTTTCTTTTAAGAGATAATTGAGTTCCTGTTGTGACTTTTTATTGACTAGCATAAAAGTTACCTTATAAATAATATTAAATCCTTCTGTAAAAAACGTGTAGCTAATAGCTATACTAATCCTATAGGAAAACCTTTTTGACTTATCCTTAATGACTTTTATTTACTAGACAAGATTGACTATGAAATAAAACATTTTAACCATTATATCATGGAGAGTAAAAACTTACTTAAATTTTTAGGATAGAAAAAGGAAGACATATAAAATGATCAGCATAAACCCCACACTTACAAGTGCGATTCTTAATCGTCGAAGAATTTTAGAATTTATGTAATTAATATAGCCAACAATTCCTAAAATCAAAGCAAGAGAGATTGAATAAACTCCCAACACAAGCATTTGATTTTTGTGAAGTCGAAAAGCCCATGAGAATAATTGAACTGTAGGGTAGTAAGTATAATTTATATTTGATAAGATAAATTAAGAATAACCCAAGAATTAAACCGACTAAAGGAAAAATTAGAGGAATGTCTAGAAAAATCAAAATAACTTAATATAATCTTAAATTTAAAAAAGTTTTATTGTTTCATGTCCAGATATTCGAGTGGAAAAATAGATAGACCTTCAATCATTATGCCTAATGGACCTTGCTCTGAATCGGGTTCTAAGAATTTAGTTAGTTCTAAAATTAAAGCTGTATCTCCACTACTGAAATCGCACTTAAAGGCTACTGTTTGATAATGATAAAAGTTACTATTTAAATCAAAATTTCCTAACAAATGGCGATCGCCATTATAAATCGATAAAGATTGATTTTCATGAAAATTACGAACCCTTAATATAATATTGTATAAGATTGGTAATCCAAATATATTGATCACAAGAAGTGATCTTTTGCCAAGAGACCAATAATAAGGATTAAATATATTTTGTTCAGGTGCTGGACTCATTTTTTCACTAAAAGATTGAATGGGAGTGAAATTTAACTCAATAAACTCGGTTATTTTATAATTTTCTATTACTGGAACTCTTTCGAGTCGATAGGAAGCTAAATATTCGTCTAAATGATTTAAATTTAAATCTTTATCTACAGAGGGAAGAACAACATTAGTTTTTATTAATTCAACTTCTTTGTAATAACTTTCTTTATCGCTAGAAGTTTGACCTTTTCTATAACGAAAAAATCCGAGTGGAATATCTAAAGTATATAATCTTTCGATAAAAGCAAATTTTCTCCATAAATCGAAATCACCGGCAGATTTAAGTTCTGCATTTATTCCTCCTATTTGATGATAGATTGCTGAACGCCAAAAAGTTCCTTCTTGTTGAATAAAGCCGAAAGTTCTGCCGTCGTACAAACCTGCTATAATATTTCCACGAGAAAAATAAATTCTTTGGCGTGGAGAAAATAAACAGCCTTTTGAGTCTATTGTTTGTGAGCTTCCTGTAATCCAAGAAATTTCTTCATGATCCTGAAAAATTTTACTTGCTGTAGCTAAACTCCCATTGGTTAATAAGTCGTCACTCCCTAACCACGTCATAATTATATTTTTAGAAGAAGGTACTTTAGAAAAGCCCTTATAAATAGCATCATAAATTCCTTTATCTGCTTCAGAATCTATGGTTATTTTAATTTTTTCGGTATTCGGTATTTGATGTTCATAGACCAGGGTTTGCCAATGTTTAGCAATAGAAACAGTGGCATCTGTAGATTCTCCATCCTGAATATGAACATGAAGTTCAAAGTCACCCTCTTGCATTAGGATACTAGCTAAACATTGATTGAGGTACTGGGCTGAATTGAAGCAGGGAATAAGTATATATATTAACATTTAGATTGTTATTAGTTTATAAAAGTGATAGCTAATAGTATAAATCCTACGATAACTAAGAACAGTCGAGACAATCTCAAAAATTTTGAATTTATTAAACCCAAATTTCCAACAATACCTAAAATCAAAGTAATGGAAAATAAATTTAAACTTAACCAGAGAAAAATATTTTCATGAACTTGGGAAAGCCAAGAAATAATTTTGGATATAGGCTCATAAGTATCAATTGAATTCACGAAGAATAATAAATTCAATCCTAATACTAAACTAAGAATTGGGAAAAGCATTTTTTTTATTTTAAACCATCCTATTCGGCTTTTCCAAAATTTACTTGATTCCATCTCGATAATTTCGGTTTCTGCATTGCCCAAATCTTGCTGTTTTTGTCTCAACTGAATTTCTAATTGTTTTAACTCTTCCCGTAATAGATTGTTTTGAATTTCTAATTGTTTTAACTCTTCCTTTAGTGGATTGTTTTGAATTTCTATTAAATCTACTTCTACTTCCACTTTTTCTTCTGGTAATTGAGTTTGAACGAGTTTTTCCTTGTAATCAGATGATAAAGTTTGAAGTTGAGCCTGCATTTTTCTAAATTCTTCCCAAATTAGAAGTGCTTGAGTATTCCTTTTAACTTTAACTTCTTCGGCGGTTGTCATTAAGACATCAGCTATGGTTTCTGCCATTTTTGCCCAAGAAAATTGTTTGACTTGCTTTAAACCTTGTTCAATCATTTCTAGCCGAATTTCTGGAAGTTGGACTTTGCTCAGAGCCTCTACCATTTCCTCTACTTTGTACTCATCAACGTAAATTGCGGCTTCTCCTGCCACCTCAGGAATAGAGGAGTTACGACAAGTAATTACTGGACAACCACAAGCCATTGCTTCAGCAACAGGTAAACCAAAACCTTCGTAAAGAGAAGGATAAACAAGGGCGATCGCCCCAGAATAGGCAATCTTTAATTCTTGATCATCAAGCTTTAATAGATAAACTGGTATATCTTTAGCTAGTTCAGCTAATTCCAGTTCTAACTTTGGTTCTCCCCCGATACATACAATGGCAATTTCATTACGTTGTTCATAATGATTGAGAGCCTTAAAAAGAAGAGTCGCATTTTTATAAGCGTTTAAGTTTAAGCGATTACCAACCATTAGAAAATAGGGTCTAAATATACCATAACTAGTTCTAAAATTAATAATTTCATTAAAATTAGCAGGGGAAAAATTTTTTGAAATACCATTATAAGAAATAGTGATAGATTCTTTAGGGATAAATGGATAAAATTTAGCTAAATCAAGAGCAGTATTTTCCGATACAGCTATATATCGACAAGCATGAAGAATTCCATTCTTTTTTTCTTGCCACATTGAATCTTTTAAATCTGCACCAATAACTTCAGGAATCATGTCGTGTGTAAGAAAAATTGACGCAGTTGAAAGAGGAGTGGTATAGTAAGTCGAAATAAATAAATCAGCGTCCAATTCGTTACAAACAAATTGTAACATTTGAGAATCTATACCAGTTTTTTCATAGTTATATCGCTCTATATTTCGATATTCAATCCCCGCTAGTCTCGGTGCAGTTTTTCCTCGATCTAAAACCACAATATGCCGAGTGAAATCAGAACTAATCCACTCCTCTAATAAAGAACGCCAAGCACGGGCAATACCCGTATTAGTTAATTGAAAAAATACTCCATCAATAACTATTGTGGGGAATATATTCTCCTTTTTTTTATCTGATCTAAAAACCAGTTCTTTTTCCTCTTCTGTTAATAACGCACCTTGATAAGATAAGTCACTAAATTGACGATCAGAACCCAAATTATCAGAAGCATTATAGGCACGAGGGATATTGTATTCATCACAAATCAAATTACCTTCTTCGCTAGCTCTTCTAGGAGCTCCATGTTCTAACCCTTTAACATTAAAATAGTATAAACCAACAATTTCTGGAATAAAAATTATTTGTTCTCCTTTACTACCAATTCGCATCCAGAATTCATAGTCACCCGCACATTTAAAATCTTCACGAAAATATCCATATTTATCGTGTAGTGATTTTCTCCACAAAGGTTGGGAACCAACACAACAACCTTGTTTCAATTGTTCATAAGAGCAGGGCGGCCAATTCCAATGCCTTTGTGCTTGAGTGTTAATAAATGTCTCATTTGGGATAGTAGTAATTGCTTGATCTGCATGAACCACAGCAATATCAATATTTTCATCTAAATAGTCTGATAATAATTCCAACGCATCAGAACGATGTCGATCATCAGTATTTGCATTCGTAATGTAAGTTCCACGAGCCATCTTAATCGCTCTATTCCAAGCAGCATAAAGAGTTTCTCTTTCTTCCGTTCGCGTATAGATAATGTTGGAATATTTGTCCTGAAACTCTTCGATGATTGATTTTTCATTTTGTGGTGAAGCACTGTCAATGATCACAATTTCCAGTTCGTTTTGCTGATAAAGTGTTTGCTCTACTAAATCCTGTAAACATCCTCTGATAAATTCTTCAGAGTTATAGGTTGAAACTATAGCAGATACCTTGAAACTATTTTGAGATTTTGTGTTGAGATTAACGTCATTTTCAGAATTGAGTTGAATTACTTCATTAGCAGTAGTTTTCATATCTAATTCTAAAGCATCTTTTTTAGCATTATTAATAGAAAAATCGGGATCAAATGAACACTTAACCCACTGAAAAATAGTTTTAATTCGTGATTCTAATGTATGTTCTTTCTGGCATAATCTATAACCCTGTTCTGCTATTCGTTGAGCGACTTGAGGATTATAAAGAAAATATTTTATTTTTTCGAGTAATTCTTCACTATTTGAGGGATCGTAATATATTATATGTTCCAAATCTTGAAAATATTGTTTGCACTTTTCCCCAACAACATCATAATGAAGTACTAAGCCTCCAATTCCCAATAATTCAAGAGTTCTAGAGGTCATGGTAGATGATATAGAAGGAAGATTGAGCAAAATTCGATATTTGCTTAGCTCTTTAGTATATGCTTTTATTGCGTTTATTGGATCTGCTAATACATTTGTTTCATATCCATGAATATCAATATCACTAAAACTTTGTAATTGAGCAATTATTTTTCTCCTATCAGCATAAGCTCGATCTTCAAAATAAGGATTAACATTACCTCTAAAAAAGGCTCTATTTTCTTTATCCTTAAAAGCTCTATCTTTTTTGTAATATTGTTTATCAATACCTAGAAGAAGAAAAAGAATAGGGATTTTTATATTTTCTTTCTTTTTAAGAAATTGCACATCGGGTTCGTGATGACAAATTAAAGCATCAACACAAGGTATTGTGGTATTAATCGCATCAGACATTGCTCTTTTCCATGAAGCATTAGTTTGAACAATATCTGCTGAATAACACTCTATCAAAGTAGCAATTTTCGTAATGGAAGAGTTACGCCATTGCTCTTGCCACTTGGGAGTACTGTGTAACGGCTGAGAATGCCAGTCAAAACCTAACAAAATCATAATATCAGCTTCTGGATTTACCAAATATTGAAATAAGCCGTCATCGTTACTTGGTTCTTTGTCTCCCCATTGTGCGACAGGGGAAAAAACACGGTTTAATAAACCTTCTCTTCTTAAAACATTAACCCATCCATGCGAAGCATTCCATCCATGAAAACCTGTTGCTTGTAAAACAACGTCTATTTTTATATTGTCTCCCTTCAAATCAGACATAGAAGTAGATGGATTATTATTAAAAGTATATGGCATTTTTATGAGTTGTATATATATAACTTATTCATACGGGTGAGATGCTAAAGTTTTTTTACATCATTACAATGATATATTTATCATTTTAAGGAAAATTTTACAATAAATTTATTCTAAAATAAAGAAAAGCTAAATTGATTGTATAACAGTCGTCAAGATGATTAGGACGTTAACAAAGGGTTTAAACCCCTTGCCTAATAGATTGAAATGTCCTAACTAACCTGTCCGTTGCTATATAAAACCCATTTGGTATTTTGTCTGAAATTATTATCTAGTGTGTATTGTAGCCAATTCTGAAAAATCAAATCTAACACTTATTTCATAAGGTTTCCAAAATAGATCTCAAATGGGGTCTATAAGGTAAGTTTGCTCTAGTATAATATAATTTGTAAAGACATTGGCTCGAAGCGCTATAAATGCTCAAAAAATATAAATTAAGTATTAAAATATCGATTTAAATAATGGCAATAATTACGCTAATTGAAATACTCATTCTCTTTATTGGTGGAACTTTATATCATTTTCGTACGGGGGAAAAAATATCTGAGGCGATCGCCAAAGGCTTATTTTGTTCGATTTTACTTCTCTCTTTTTCCTTTCAAATAGCTTTTTTATTAGGAAATTCAAAAATATCTTTTTTGTTAGAAGTCCCGATGGTTGGACTTAGTTTATTTTATATTAAAAATAATATTGATAAACTCCAAAAATTAGCCCAAGGAATTAAAATATTTTTTGGCAACTATAAAATTAGCTTAAGTATTCTATCAATTCTCTGGATTTATTTATTTTGCCTAGCAGTTTTATCACCCCCCTCTAATTGGGATAGTATGACTTATAATTTAGCAAGGATTTTATTATTTCAACAAGAACAATCATTATTTTTAACTAATTATTCTTCAGAAAGTCAAGCTATTTTTCCTGTAGGTAATGATATACTTCACCATTCTTTCTTAAGATTTTATAGTGATTATGGTATTGGCATTTTTAGCTTTATAGCGTATTTAATTATTTGCTTTGGAACTTATGCTTTAGGTCGTAGGTATGCAAAGCCACAACACGCTTTAATTGCTACTCTTGTTATTGCTAGTTTACCAGGATTAGTTTTACAATCTACTACCACAAAAAATGATATTGGAACAGCCACAGTAGCGGTAATTTGTTTTATTTTAATTAATCGTATTTTAACAAAAATTAACGTAGAAGATTTAGTTTTATTACCGATAACCCTTGCATTTGGGGTTTCTGTTAAAACTACTTTCATGGCTTTTGGAGCACCTTTTATGTTTGTTTTTTCTATTTTATTACTAAAAAAATATAACTGGAAATATTTACTCCAAATTGTCAAAGAATATAAACTATATTTTATTCTTAGTATTCTGCCGATTTTAATCTTTTTTCCCTTCTTTAATTTTTATCATAATTATCATCTTTTGGGGACATGGCAAGGATCAGAAGGATTTTCTAATTTTCATAAACAAATTGATGGATTCAGGGGAACTTCGGGTAATATAGTTCGTTATTTGCTTCAAACTATTGATTTTTTAGCTCCAGTAGAAGAGACTTTTAAAGTAATAACTGGCAAAATATTTAATCAGCAAGGATTTACCATTACTGATGTTTTAGTTGATTTTTATAATCAATATTTGTATCCCATCTTTGAGAATAAGGGAATCATGAAGTCTTCTTATTTTCCTATTATGAGCAATAATAATGGTTTACTTTTTTTCATTATTAGATACAATGATAATGATCATAGTTGGTATGGACCATTTGCATTTTTTCTGATTATTCCTAGTCTAATTTTTGCTCTTATTAAAGGAGATTTATATTTAAAAGCAGTAAGTTTTAACTTGATCTTTTATTTTGTATTTTTGTGCAATCAAATAGCTTGGCAACCTTGGGCGAATCGTTTTTTCTCTTTATTTTTTGCCAGTTCCGGCATTACAATTGCCTATTTATTGTCACAGCTAAAAATTAATAAATTTATTGCTAATATCTTAATTAGTTTATCTTTAATGATCTTGACCTATACAATTAGTTTTAACTCAAATCAACCTTTATTAGCAAGTCTTGATGAGAAAATTAATCTATCTCAACTTAATCCTATAAATTGGCAAAAAAACATTAGAGAAAAAAGTATTTGGAGTTTGACAAAGTTTGGCAAAAATAGAACTTTTTATGGTGATTATCGTGATTATCCACCAGCGAATATTATTAGTCAGTTTGTCCCTACTAACTCAACAGTTGCGTTAGTAGGGACACATGATAGCTGGATTTACTTTTATCTTTTGTATAATCCAAAAATTAATATTATTCCCTTTAATTCAGAGAATCCAAGTGTATGGGAAAAAATTAATAAATCAGAGAAAATTGATCATGTTTTTTGCCTAGAAGTTAGTTGTGATCATTTTACAAAGGAGAATGGCACAGAAGTTTTATGGAATTCTACGGAAGGGAAAAAAGGTATTCTTTTCAAACTTCCTAAGAGTTAGTCAGCTAAGGCAAACTTTAGCTTTCAGCCGTGAGAATTTATTTCAAGGTTAAAATACTAGATAATAATTTACATCAGATACCATTTGCAAATGCTAAAGTACTCTATTTCATTATTAATTTACTATCTCAAATTTAAGGATGTTTCTATTCTTAGACGTTTTCCTTATAATTATCTGATAATAATACTTTGATTCAACAATACAAAAACTTACACCTAATACCTTTTGGCCAGTATTGTATAGGCAATATTCAAGCAATTATTAATCCTTAACTTTATAATATTCATAAAAAAGAGTACATTTTATTACAGTATTTAAATAAAAATTAAATTATGATTACAATTCGTAAATCAGAAGCAAGGGGAAAAGCTAATTTTGGTTGGCTTGATACTAAACATACTTTCTCTTTTGGTAATTATTATGACCCTAATTTTATGGGTTTTGCTAATTTAAGAGTGATTAACGAGGATAAAATCAAAGCTGGCAATGGTTTTGGCACTCATGGACACCAAGATATGGAGATAATTACTTATGTCATTGAAGGCACTTTAGAGCATCAAGATAGTATTGGAAATGGTTCAAGTATAATACCTCATGAAGTACAAAGAATGTCCGCAGGTACAGGAATTCAACATAGTGAGAAAAATAATTCTACTACTGAAGATGTGCATTTATTACAAATTTGGATTCAACCAGATACTTTAGGATTATCTCCTAGTTACGAACAAAAAAAATTTTCAGCCGAAGAAAAACGGGATAATTTATGTTTAATTGCCTCTAAAGATGGTATTAAAAATTCAGTTTTAATTCATCAAGATGTCAATATTTATAGTAGTTTTCTTTCTGAAAAAAAAGAATTAAATTATCTAATTGATAATAATAGATGTGTGTGGATTCAAGTGGTAAAAGGTAGTCTTTTTATCAATGAAAACTCTTTATCTTCAGGGGATGGAGTTGCTATTACTGAAGAAGACAAAATAACAATTAAGTCTATTTCAAATAATACGGAATTTCTTTTATTTGATCTTAAAAAATAAGAACTAAGCTTATTACTGGTTTGCTATAAAAATTAAAAGCACAGCGATTGTAAATATACATTCATTGTACAAAATTAGTTTTAAATTGGCTTTGCACTTCTACAGGAATTAATAACCATACTTTAAATAAGTTAAATCAGAAAATGATTATAAGATGGTAAGATTAACTCATAAATTTTGTGCATTTTGATTATTTTATCCCTATCTAAAAATTAAGGAGTTTTAATGCAATGAAAGAACAATCGAAATTTCTAAGTTTGCTAATTATTGGCACAAGTGCTAGTTTAACCATTTCTACTTTGCCAGCCCAAGCTTTTATTGAGACCGTAACGGCAACTTTTCCTATCGATATTGTTGGCTATACGAAGACATATACAAATAATTTGGGAGGAAAATTAACTGGAATCTCTTTAAGTTCTTCCGAATTCCCTACTACCTTCTTTACGGGAGACGGCACTGATTCTGTCACGGCAAATTACTTCGGTAGTTTAG
>CAZWLZ010000008.1:0-14997 GCA_964634505.1 uncultured bacterium
GGTAAATTAATTCAAAGTTCTGATGATCCCTCTGGTCCTATTTATGCGATCGCCATCAATGAAAATAAAAATTTTATTGCCAGTGGAGGAGGAGATGGTACAGTTACAATTTGGGCTTTAAAAACAGGAGAAATACTTTATTTTTTAACAGGAAATATCGCATCAATAGAATGTATTGCTATTAATTATACGGGAGAAATAATTATAGTAGGATGTGCTGATGGCACGATAAAATTATGGAATTTAAAAGAAGATTTTATTAAGGAAAAAGGTGAAATAAATCCTCATTTAATTATTGCTGCCCATGATGGGCAGGTAATGTCATTGATATTTCATCCTATTAAAACTATTGTCTATAGTGCTGGAGTAGATGGTTTAATCAAAATTTGGGATTATATGAAGGGGGAAGAATTAGGACATTTAAAAATTACGGATGATAATAGAGTATTTTCTATGAGTCTTAGTAAGGATGGAGAAATATTAGCAGCAGGAGGAGTTAATGGAATCGTTAAAATTTGGCAACAATCTTAAAATTACATCTTTTTGCATTGTTGTTGAGTTACTTGATGACGATAACGAAACATCTCATTTAAACGAGAATTAACCCACCAACCTAGTAAAATTTCAACTAACCAACCGCCTCCTATTTCGTATTGAATTTGATCCGTTAATCTGGTTTGTCCATTTTCTGTAGCAAAATAATGGCGATGTAACCAGTATTGCATTGGCCCTTCCATTTGTTGATCTGAAAATAATTTGTATTGGTCATATTCTACATGACAAGCTAACCATTTAATTTTGAGAAAACCTAATAATAAACAAAATTCAGAAATTGCTCCTATTTCCAAACCTCCTTCTCTTCTAATTACTTGCACTGGTTGCCAAGGCGGAGTTAATAAGTCTAAAATATCTTGTCTTTCGTGAAATTCCCATACTTTCTCAAGGGGAGCATTAATTAAACTCGAATATTTAAAAGTCAACATAATTAAACTAATTGGGTGAATAGGTGAAACACTTATCTTAAGTTGTGATAAATCAACTAAATCTTATGGAGAAAAGACGGGCTAGAAGCCCATCTCATCAATACATAAAATAAATAAAATTACATTTTCAAATCTAAAATTTTAGAAGTAATTAACATACTCTCTTCATATAAAGTATCTTTTCCCCAACGTTGTAATTCTTTTGCCAATAATTGTTCAGTATTAGCATCAGCAACAGAGGTAACTTGTTGAATACGACAAGATTGAGCTCCACCACCGGATTCCATACGCATACAACCAGTAGTTTCCGAACATAAAACCGTACAACAATCAGCATTTAAATTAGTAGAAGACAGACGCAGACTAATTAAATCCCCCAAAACTTCACCCCAATTCGTTAAAGGAATCCCTGCTAATTCAGCCTCAATATATTTATTTTCCTTATTAGTAAATTTTACCTTACGAATATCATAATCGCCCCCTTCATAGTTGTATTCTACTGGTGTCCATTGTAAACGACTAGCTAACCAACCTAAATACATTAAAGCTTGAGTAGGATTTCCTTGTTCATAATCGATGGTAACTTGATCTACCTCATAAATAGCATTTCTTCTCTCAGGTGGATCAAAGGCTTCCGCTGTCAACTCTTGCCAAGCTGATAATCTTGACCAATTTAAATCAATAATTGGTAAATTTTGATGCAATAACTTACCAATAGCTTTTAAATCTTTTTCAGGGTGAATCGAAATACTAGAATCAATAATTAGGCGATCGCCATTACTAGCTAACCGTTTAAATAAATGATAGTCCGGATCAATTCCAGCCTTCCACCAAACAAACTTAGGTAAATCTGGAATCATTAACTCAGAAACAATACCACCAATACGTTCTAAAGCCGAAGCTGTACCCGTTAAAGTAATATATTCACAACAAATTAAATTATTAGCCGAACGTTTATTAATAGGACAATAAGCCGAAACTTGAGACTTAACCCCTTCATCTGCTTCCGTAGTGGGGCAAATCGTAATAATTCGACAAGGATTAGTAGAGGCGATCGCATCAGCAACTCCAACCCCTTCTAATTTAGGAAGATATTGTCTAGCAGCCACAGTATTAAGTTCAGTAATTTTACCTTCTGCTTGTATGGTTTGTAAATTTTCCTGTAATTTAGCTAATAATTCAGAAGTAGAAATCCCCGTAACTTCTAACTTGTAATGTTTTTGAGCCTCTTTAATAGCCTTCGTTGTACTAGGGCCTGCTATACCATCAATAGGGCCTTTATAAAAACTCAAAGCTGATAATAATTGTTGAATCGGCTCAGGTTCATAAACTACAAAAGTAAAGGTAGAAGCCCTAGTGGCAGAAAAACCATCATCACCAGAACTGTAAACACGCCAAATCTCTCTCAATTCCGCTTCAATGTCATCAAAATTAACGTCTTTTGGTACTTGTAAAGATAATAATGAGGAAGTCATAATTAATAGTTAATATTTAATAGTTGATAGTAAATAATCAATGATCAAGAGTAAATAGTTGCTTATTTTTTTGTCCCTATTCTCTACATTCTTAAAGTCTACGCCAACGATGCCCAAACCTATTAAGTAACTCTTCGGCCTCCGTTGGTTGCCAAGTTCCAGCTTCATAAAAAGGAATAGAATCGGGCTTAGTAGAAGATTCCCAAGAGGTTAAAACTGGTGTCACCACACGCCAAGCCTCTTCCACTTCATCCGCTCTAGTAAATAAAGTTTGATCACCTAACATACAATCTAACAAAAGTCGATGATAAGCATCAGCCGTTGCCATGCCAAAAGAATTACCATAACTGAAATCCATATCTACCGTACGAGTACGCAATTCTGAACCAGGCATTTTGGCCTCAAAACGTAAAGAAATTCCTTCATTTGGTTGAATACGCATTGTCAAAGTATTAGCATTAGACTGTTGAGCCGCCGACTGAAAAATCAACAAAGGTACTTCTTTAAACTGAATCGCAATTTCTGAAACTTTTTTTGGCAATCTTTTTCCCGTCCGTAAATAAAAAGGTACGCCCTGCCAACGCCAATTATCAACTTTTAATTTTAAAGCAACAAAAGTAGGAGTCGTCGAATTAGGATTAACACCATTTTCTTGGCGATAACCCAAGACTGGTTTACCTTTCATCCAACCTGAACTATATTGCCCTCTAATGGCACAATTATCTAAATTATGTACATCATATAAACTGGTAGCTTGTAATACTTTTACTTTTTCATTACGAATACTATCAGCATTAACAGCGTTAGGTGCTTCCATCGCTGTTAAACAAAATAATTGCAACAGGTGATTTTGTACCATATCCCTTAAGGCCCCAGCTGTTTCATAATATCCCGCTCTTTCTTCAACTCCTACAGTTTCAGCTACCGTAATTTGTACATTTTCAATATAATTACGATTCCATAAAGGCTCAAAAATGGCATTAGCAAAACGAAACACCATTAAATTTTGTACGGTTTCTTTTCCTAAATAATGATCAATTCGATAAACTTGAGATTCATCACAAACTTTTTGAACAATACTATTTAAAACTTGGGCTGAACTTAAATCTTTCCCAAAAGGCTTTTCAATTACTAAACGATGTTTAAATTTATCTTTAAGCATTCCAGCTGCCCCTAATTGTTTAATAGCAGGAGGGAAAAAATTAGGGGAAACTGCTAAATAAAAAACACGATTACCTCTTGTGCCTCTTTTACCGTCTAATTCCGTTAAAAAATTATTTAGTTTTTGATAACTTTCGGCCTCGTCCATATTCCCTGCACAGTAAAATAAACCTTCGGCAAAATCTTGCCATAAATCTTCTTTTTCAATGCCATCAGAAAATTGTTCAATACCTTCTTTCATGTGCAATCGAAAATAATCATCAGTCCATTCTCTCCGTGCTACCCCGACAATAGTCATTTCAGCAGGTAATCTGTTTTCTTTTTTTAATTGATAAAGTGCAGGTACTAATTTTCGTTGGGTTAAATCCCCAGAAGCCCCAAAAATTACGAGAATTAGTGGTTCTGGTGTTCTTGCTTGTTTTAATCCTACTCTTAAAGGATTTTCTAGTAATGTCACCATAAAATTTTTTGATTTTACAAATATATTTTTATTCTAGTTTGATCTTTTAAATAAATAACATAAATATTTTTTGTATATTTTTGTTTACGAATTAACATTCATAATTCATCAAGAATTTAGGGACATTACATCGCAATATAATGTCCCTAAAAGTTATTTCAAGATAATAAAAATATTTAGCTTTAAATTCAAATGTAAGTGAAATTTAATCAACTTTTTTAAAAAAAGTAAGCATTTATATTATGATGACCCTTTAAATATATACTAAAAAATTTAAAAAGAACTACCCGGAAACTCTTCTCCATAAGCTTCTTCCCCATGTTCACTAATATCAACTCCTTGAATTTCAGCTTCTGTCGTTAAACGCCAAGGCATAATAGCTTGAATTATTTTAAAAATGATAAAAGTACCAGCAGCTGCAATAACGTAGGCGATGACAACCGATAAGATTTGAATCCCTAGTTGTTGAGGATTACCATATAATAACCCGTCTTTCCCCGCCGAATTGACTGATGTAGTGGCGAAAATTCCTGTTAAAATTGCTCCTACTGTGCCACCAACCCCATGAACAGGAAAAGTGTCTAACGCATCGTCAATACCTAATTTTACTTTATAACTAATAGCAAAAAAACAACAAACAGCAGTAATACTACCAATCAAAATAGCCGCTACGGGAGTGACAAAACCGGCTGCTGGAGTAATTCCTACTAATCCTGCTACTGCTCCTGTTGCTAAACCCACTGCGGTGGGTTTCCCTCTTAAAAATTGTTCTAATAGCATCCAAGTTACCATCGCCGCTGCCGCTGCGGTATTTGTATTTACTACAGCTATTGTGGCTAAACCACCTGATGCTAAAGCACTTCCACCATTAAAACCAAACCAACCAAACCATAATATTCCAGCACCTAAGAGGATAAATGGAACATTATGAGGCAGTGAAATACGATCAGGATAGTTGGTTCTTTTTCCAATTAATATCGCAGCTACCACAGCTGAAACTCCTGATGTAATATGAATTACTGCACCTCCTGCAAAGTCTAATGCACCGATTCCTCCGTATAATCCTAAAAATCCTCCTTTGGCCCACACCATGTGTGCCATGGGACAATAAATAAAAATTGACCATAAAATCACAAACCAAGTATAGGCTTTAAAAGTGACTCTTTCTACGATCGCCCCTGATATTAAGGCAGGTGTAATTACGGCGAACATTCCTTGAAATAACATAAATGCTTCATGGGGTACGGTGGGAGCATAAGATGTTACCTCTTCTGGTAATGAGCCTTCTAAGTAGCCTGTAGTTTCTAATCCTACACCATTGAGAAATGACCATTCTAAACCGCCAATAAAAGGCAAACCAGGGGCAAAAGCAAGACTATAACCGAATAAAACCCAAGTAACACCGACTATTCCCATGAGTAAAAAACTCATCATTAAAGTGTTTAAAACGTTTCTTTTGGCTACAAAACCACCATAAAAGAAAGCAAGTCCGGGTGTCATTAACATGACTAAGGCGGATGATATTAATAGCCATGTGGTATCCCCTGCTTCTTGGGCAATGGCGATCGCCTCTTTTATTTCATCAGCATAAACCACTTTTTCTGGGAAAATAAGGATTAATCCAAAGAGAAATATAGTGAAGGAAATGATTTTAAATTTGTTCATTTATTTTTTATCAATAGAAAACACTATTAATACCAATTTTTTATTAAAGGTTTTTGTATTATTGAATACTTAATGGCATTCATTTTTTTCATCGATTTTTTAAATTAGCAAACAAATAATAATTGAGGATATTTTTTAATGAATAATTTTTTTTACAAAGAAATATGTGCCATTTCTTGAGTTAATTGTTCAAAAGTTAGTAATCCAGAAGAATCCTGCCAATTTTGCCCATCTAAAGCTAGTTGTTCAATATAAGTCGCTAAACGTAAAGCTTTTAAGGCTTGTTCGCCTCCAACAGAAGGTTTATTACCCCCTCTAACGCAACTAACAAAATGTTCTAATTCAGCGTGTAAGGGTTCAATATTACTGGTATAAACTTTTTCAATTAAACCATCTTGACGATATAAAACTTGACCGTAATCGGTGGTATAATTAGCAGTGGTTTGACGATGAATTAAAATTTCATTATTGAGAAAATCCGCTTCAGTTAAACTATTTTTACAATGGGCTACAATACTGCGTACTTTGCGATGGGTGATTTTACTAGCTGTAACGGTGGCGACGATACCATTAGCAAAATTTAAAGTAGCCGTAACATAATCTAAATAACCTGAATTAGAGACACGGCTACCACTGGCGGTTAATTTAACGACTGGGGATGAAGCTAATTCTAGTAGTAAATCCAGATCATGAATCATTAAATCTAAAACTACTGATACATCATTAGCTCGATCAGAATAAGGACTCATGCGATGGGCTTCGATCGCCAATAATTCAGCAGTTTTGAGAACTTTACTCAATTCTTGAAATGCGGGGTTAAATCTTTCAATATGACCTACTTGTAGAATACAATTAGCCTCTGCTGCTGCATTTACTAGAGATTCAGCTTCACCAATACTAGCGGCGATCGGTTTTTCAATTAAAACATGAACTCCAGCCGTTAAACAATCTAAACCGACTCGATGGTGTAAACGAGTCGGCACAGCAACACAAACGGCATCCACAAAAGATAACATTTCCAGATAATTTTCAAAAAATTTAACTCGATATTTACTAGCAATATCTATTCCTCGATCTACATTAATGTCAGAAATTCCGATTAATTCTACGTCTTTTAATAAACTTAATACTCTACAATGGTGTTGCCCCATATTGCCTACACCAATGACACCAATGCGTAAAGGACGATTAAAATGTCCTTTTAAACCTAGATGATTTTCTTCTAGTCTTTGTGATTTCATTAATGTTACTCCTCTACCACAATATTTTTAATAATTTTAGTAAATTTTAATATGATATAATGTTATTTATTTAACATCAGATATTATCATAATTATTTTGATTAAAAATTAAAATAATTTTCTTAGTTACCACGATTTTACTCAAATTTCCCATTTCCGCCACTAAATGGTCTTTCGATCTTAGGAAAAAAAGACGATCGCCATAAATTTTTGAATATTTTGTGGAACAAGTATCTAACTTGTTAAAAAAGGATAAACTAGAAGGCTAAAAAAAGACTGAGTGAAGATTTCAAGAAAAAGATTAAATTTTTCAAAAGCAATCGATAAAAAAGATTGCGGTTGTTTTTGTTTCATATATCAACCCAACCTAAATTAAATAATTAAGCTGAATATTAATTTAAAATTGAATTTTTATTACTCTAAGTCCTTGATAGTTTATTAACCCATTTGGTATATTTTGATAGATAAAATAAAAGAAGAGAACAAATTATTAAACCAGCTCCTCTTTTGATAGCAGTTTTTTTTAATTCTAAGTTTGTTTTGTTAAAAGAATTTTTAGTAACTTTTTCTGTATTGCGTTTGTTATTGGTTAAAACAGCCATAAAATATATTTCTAAATCTTGTTGAGATTCTATTTGCGGAAGTTCTTGATTAGAAGGAGTATTTTGTCTTAAAAGGTTTTTTAGTTGCTCTTGAGATGATTGATTAATTATTTTTTCTAATTGCGTAAATTGTTGATTTTGTTGCATTATTTGCTCATTATAAGCATTCATATTATTTTTATTAATTCTTTGGACATCAAAAAAAAATAAAGGTAATAGCAATAATAAAAAAATAGCCATAAACAGCACAAATCGAGATAACCATTTTAAAATTTTTCGTTCAAGAATAGAAACATCTCTAGGAATAAAAATTAAAATAAATGCAAATAAAGGGGCTAAAAAAGTTTCAACTATATTGCCTATGACTTCAAATTCCCAGTAAGGATTTAAAAATTGTAAAGGATATAAAAAAGTTACATAATCTATGATTACAAGGAAAAAAATTAAATAACCCAAAATGGACAACTGAGCGAAACTTTTTTTTTGTGAAATTTTGTCTATTTTTAATACCATTATTCCTTAATGTATTTTTTCTGAAACTTTGAACTATAACAATAAATAAGGGTATCATTTTAAAATGATACCGCCCTCAAAGTGCATAAATTTATCGGATATTGTAATCAATTTTTGATTTTACACAATATGTAAGTATTAACTTTCTAAATTAGTCTTAATTTTACCCATAGCATATTTTAATCCAAATACCCCACCTACGCCTAATAAACCGGGTATCATAGAAAAATTAAAAGGTACAACACTTGCTCCGTTTGCTAGGGTAGCTGGAGCTTGAAGTCCGATGGGCGCAATACTGTTATTAACATTAACAGTGGTGGTAATATTTATTGGACTAGATAAACTATCAGGATTCGGTGTAAAAGTGTAGGCTGAACTATTGGTGATCGCCACATCAGCAGGAGAGTTTGAGTTAGTATTACTACCATTATAAGCATAGGAAGGGCTTGAATTAATACTATTAGCAGATGGTAAGGGCTCATTATTACTAATAGGTTCAATGGGGATTTGAGCTTGAATGAGAGTAGAGTTAGTAGGAGTAGAACTATTACCTACTTCTGCTGGTACAGTTATGGAGTTACTAATATTCGTATTGGTATTAGTGTTATTAGTAGCATCAGATGAAGGAATAGAATTATTAGTAGTATTAATACCTACAACAGAATTACTATTTGTTGTTGAATTTATATTAGTAAGAGGATTGCTCGGGGTAATGGGGAGGGGAGTGAAAGGGAAAGGGGTAAATTGTGGGATTAAAGTATTATTAGTAAAAAAACTATTTGTAGGTTGACTAGATAATGGACGAAAATTAAAGGTAAAAGTTGGAATGTTATTACTATTACCTTTTGTCCAAGTAAAATCTACTGCTTGGGCTGAGGATGAAATAAGTAAACTAGAAGAAGCTAAACCAAAAGCTAAAGTTGAGGTTATGTATTGATATTTTTGTTTATTTGATTTTAATTTCATAATTTTTATTATTTTAATTGTTTTTTATAACATTTCATCTTTTCTTTGATTGTATTATAGTCAAAAAAATGTTTCTATACAATAATGTTATATTTTGTGATTTTTAAGTCAAGTTGCTTATTTCTTAATTTATTCCGTCTTGAGCAATGAAATGGCGATCGCCTGGTAGGGAAGCTACGGGTTTGGTAAGGGTAAATTTATCTTTAAGAATCCATTGTTTAAGAGTTTCGGCCACTTGACGAGATAAGTAAACACTTGCTAGAGAAGCTACTCGAACACTTTGGTTGCCGATGGTAATTTTACCGCTTTTGAGTTGGGCATAATTAACTGAGCCAAAATTTGGTCGTACTCTGCGAGGAATAGCAAAATCAATAACAGGAGCTACTATATCTTGATCTTCAACAGCACAATGTTTAATCACATCTTCACTCAATACAGGAATAGGCACACCTACCCCTAACATCAAAGATGAGCCGTAATTTTTAAAATAACAACCCCGCACCCATTTTGTGTTCATTTGCTTAGCATCGCCAATTAAAGCTAAAGTGGCGGCAGGGCCTACTGGGGTATCATTGGGGAGACGTTTTTGTAAGGGAAAATGTTGAGTTCCTTCCCATGCTATATAACCGGGAGCTCCCCCTAAAAAGATGCGACTACCGATGCCTATAGCTTCTAATTTAGGGTCATTTAATAAGGGAGAGAGGGCTCCCCCATTAGAATAAACAGCGTTACCTAATTGGGGCAATAAAGGACCTAAATAAGTATATAATGGGCGATCGCCACCATTAACACCTACAATAAAATTTTGATATAAATTACGAGGATTATATAAATAAAATTGATTGATGGTTTCTCTGGTAATCATGGTATCAAAACTAGAGCGAGGATAACAATCAGTAACTTGGCCGAAGGCTTTTAAATGAACGGATTTACCCGCAATTAAATCTTCAATAACATGGGCTCCGCCTCTGTCGGGCAGAGAAACAGAAAAATCATTATTATCGGCGATCGAACTATAATCTGTTAAAACCGTTGCTCCTAAATATAAATCTACTGCACCAAAACCAGCATAAGCTGAAATACCGTCTAGCCAAGCAGATCGAATTTTAATAGGAGGGTCAGTATGACCTAAATTGATGATAGCACCAGAGGACTCCATTGGTTCAAAAGTGCCAGTACAAATAACATCTACTTGTTGAAAAGTTTTAGTAATGCCTAGTTTTTTGACTTTACTTTTTAACTCTTCAATCGTCCAAACAGTAGCTTTTTGCTTATTAATTTTGTCGTTAATTTCTTCTATAGTACGCATTTTAAATAATTAATAGTTATCATAATTATCTTATCTTAGTAGTTCTTAAAATCAAATAAAATAATTGGCGATCGCCCAAGAGGGGAGAGAGATCCAAAAATATGTTTTTGTGGAACAGGCATCCTGCCTGTAATGGATATTTGATCCCCTATTCCCTATTCCCTATTCCCCATTCCCTAATCAAGACAATTATCAAAAATATCTAAGGCAAATAAATCAGACAAAATCACATTAGAATATAAAAAACCGTCTGGATCAGTTAATCTTAAATAACTGAAATTTTCATCCAATAAAATCCAATTTTCTTTTAAATAACGCTCTACACAATTAATAATTTTATGGACTTTTTCTTGTCCAAAATTGATAGCAATTTCTTCTAAATTAATTCCTTCTTTTAATCTTAAACCTAACATTAAAGTTTCTAATAAATTATCAGATATACTTAAATTTTCTCCTGTAAGAATACCATTATTTTTAATTAAATTATCTACCCAATTAAAGTATTTTTCACGAGTACGAGGACGGGTCAAACGCTTATTCTGACTATAACTAGCTGCCCCCATTCCAAAGCCATAAAAAGGTTTATTTTGCCAATATATTTTATTATGTTTACACTCATAATTAGCTTGGGCATAATTAGAAATTTCGTAGTGATTATAACCCTCATTTCTTAACATTTGCGAAGCTATTTTATACATATTTGCACTAACTTCATCAGGAGGTAAAGGATTATCTCCAGCTTGATATTTTTTACCAAAAACTGTAGAAGTTTCTAATACTAAATCATAACAAGAAATATGTTTTGGCTTAATTTCGATCGCCTTTTCTAAAGAGAATTGCCATTGTTCCATATTTTGGTACGGTAAACCTGATATTAAATCAAGACTAAAGTTATCAAATTGGGCTTTATTAATCAAATCGATCGCCACAAAAATATCTTTTAAAGTATGAGTTCGACCAATAATTTCTAACAATTGATCATCAAAAGATTGCACCCCTAAACTAATTCGATTAATACCTATATTTTTATATTCTTGTAATTGAAATAAATCAAAAGTAGCAGGATCAATTTCCATGGAAATTTCTGCATTTTTACTAATATTAAATCGGCTATTAATTGTCCTGATAATTTTTGCTAAATCTTGAACAGGTAATAAAGACGGAGTGCCTCCTCCAAAAAAAATAGTCTCTAAATTTGCTTTGGTTTCTTGAGGAGTTGTTAATATTTCTTTACATAAAAAATCAACATATTCGGAAATCCAAGGCGATATTTTTGCCTTATGGCGATCGCCTAAAACAGTAATAGGAAAGTCACAGTAATAACATCTACGACGACAAAAAGGAATATGAATATAAGCAGAAAACACAATTATAATTTATAAATTAATTGTTACTAATTATGGCTTAAATATCAAGAAACATCTATCAGCGATATAATAAAAAAACAATTATTCAAAATTCATTCAAATTATGATTGACGCAATTATTATTATTATATTCATTGTTGCCTTTGCTGGAGTCGGTTTTGATAGTGTACAACTATTACCTGATAGTATTCAAGCACAAATATCCAACATTCAGGCTTTGAAATTTTTAGGTGCTGGTTTTGCCTCTATTATTGGTTTAGCGACAGGTTTAGTCGCCCAAACAACTTATAGACGTTTAGAACATAAAATTGGCAAAACCCCAATTGAAGTTATTATTACTAGGGCGATCGGGCTAGTAATAGGCTTATTAGTAGCAAATTTAATGTTAGCGCCCATTTTTCTATTACCCATTCCTAATCAATTTGGTTTCATTAAACCAATGTTGGCCATATTAGGTAGTGTCATGTTTTCTTTTTTGGGCGTATCTTTAGCCGACACTCATGGAAGGACTTTTTTACGCTTAATTAATCCTAATAGTATTGAATCCATGTTAGTGGCAGAAGGCACATTAAAACCCGTTGCTACCAAAATAACTGATACAAGTTGTATTATTGATGGCCGCATTGAACATTTAATCGCTACGGGGTTTATTGAAGGGCAACTTTTAATTCCTCAATTTATTTTAAATGAATTGCAACAACTTGCTGATGCCAATAATGATCAAAAAAGAGTTCGAGGTAGAAGAGGTTTAGACATTCTTAATCGAATGCAAGAATCTTATCCTGATAATATCGTTATACATCCTGAAGAATACGAAGACATTACCACCGTAGATGCTAAATTACTTCATTTATCTCAAGAAATTAATGGTACTTTATTAACCAATGATTTTAATTTAAGTAAAGTTGCTAGTTTACAAAAAATACCTGTTCTTAATGTCAACGATCTTGCCCAAGCTGTACGCCCAATTTATTTACCGGGTGATTATCTTGATATAAGAATTTTAAAACAAGGCAAAGAAGCTACTCAAGGTATAGGTTATTTAGATGATGGCACTATGGTAGTAGTAGAAGATGCTAAAAATCATGTAGGCGAAGAGTTACGAGTTGTTGTTACGTCAGCATTACAAACTTCAGCAGGAAAAATGATTTTTGCTAAATCTCAGGCTTCTTTATTAACTTCCTAAAAATTGACATTATTGATCATAATGGCAATAATAACTTGATTTTTCTGTCTTGGTGTCTTTGCAAGACAGAATGAAATGATCTATATGATGAAATAATTTAGAAAAATTATTTACTGTGACAAATTTGATCTAACATTACGGCAAGACTTAAAATTGTAAGTTTTGAGAGAAAGGGGCTTTTTTGTTTCACAAAATAAATACTATTTTGATCAGTTTAAAAATTTAGGTGTCATTTGAAAGAAATATTTTATTCAGGAAAATTTAGTTAAATTTATCAGTAATTCAATGAGTATATTCGATTTAAATAAATTTACTTTTTTGTCAAGTTTGATAGTAGTAAATACTGTGTTATTTAACAATCAATTTGCTTATTCTTTAACTACAAAAGATGTTAATAATATTGCCCAAAAAGTTGTAGTGGGAATTGTAGGCGAAAGAGTATCTCATTCAGGCATAATAATTACTAAGTCTGATAATACTTATGGTGTTTTAACTATTTGGCAAAATCTTCAAGAAGAGGGAAATTATCAAGTTTTAATTAATAATAAATTATATTCAGTAATTGAAAAAAAACAAATTGCTAATTCTGATTTAGGAATTATTTATTTTAAAAGTGAAGAAGTTTATCCTTTAGCTAAATTTGGTAATTCTAAAGAGATTAACCTCGAAGATGAATTTTATTTAGCAGGGTTTTCTGTTGATGATTCTCAAGGAAAAAAACCAGCATATCGTTTTTATAATCGTAAATTAGTTAAAATTCAATCTGATGATAACTCTCCTTTAATTTTTGAGGGTGTAGGTTTACCAGGTATGCTTGGTAGTGCTATTTTTAATAGTAACGGTCGTTTGATCGGAATTTATAGCAAAACAGATATTAACTCAGAAACTCTACAAGCTAATTTATGGGTAATTCCCATTAATAAGGTAGAAAAATTAGCTAAATCTGATAATTTGAATTTTGATCGTAATTTAGCTATTACAAAATTAAAACCTATTCCCATTGAAGAAAATTTAATCTCTAACACTACCAAAGTTAACTATACGACCTTGCGTAATTTATTGGCAGCTCAAAGATGGAAAGAAGCAGATAAGGTTACATTGGATTTAATGTTAAATGCTGTTAATCGTCAAGAAGAAGGTTGGTTTACGAAGGAAAATGCGGATAATTTTCCTTGTGATGATTATAAATTAATAGATAATTTATGGCGTAAATACTCAAATGATCGTTTTGGTTTTAAAACCCAAGAAAATATTTATTTAGAAACAGGTAATAATCTTGTTAATTATGATAGGGAAACTTTTTTGACTTTTGGCGATCGCCTCGGATGGATTAATAATGATGTATGGATTGCTAAAAATAATTTTATTTTTAACCAAAATGCACCTGTTGGACATTTACCCATGTCTGCATCAAAAAGATTAGGAGTTTATTTAGGATTATTATTTTCCAGCTGTAAAGTATAAATTATGGCAAAATTCTAATTTTTTGACAAAATGATCCCAATAAATAATAATATCATCAGGAGTAACAGTAGAGTGTCAAAAATGCTTATTTTTCAACAACACTAAGAGTATAATCACCTTTGCCTTTAGGATCATAAGAATTAATAATAATACGATATATCCCATCAACAGGTAATTTTATGGTTAAACCCGCATTACTACTGCCTTCTTGAAGGTCATCATTTTCAGCTATAATTTTTCCGTCTGGACTTTGAATGGCTAAATAGGGATCAAAATCTTGACTTTCTAACGTAATTGTTAACGATTTTCCTTTTTTCCCCTCCCAATTATAAGAATCATAAAAACTACCATCATTAGGAATTACGGTATCTCCCTGTTCTAAAATACCTCTTTCTAATAAATTATATTTTTGATTAACAGCCACTGGTTGATTTGTAGGCGTTTTTGCTGTCTCAGAATCAGTATCAGTTTTAGCGGAATTATTAGGCGTTTTTACTGTATTAGAATCAGTATCAGTTTTAGCGGAATTATTAGGCGTTTTTGCTGTATTAGAATCAGTATCAGTTTTAGCGGAATTATTAGGCGTTTTTACTGTATTAGAATCA
>CAZWLZ010000008.1:15097-24272 GCA_964634505.1 uncultured bacterium
GTATCAGTTTTAGCGGGATTACTAGGCGTTTTTGCTGTATTAGAATCAGTATCAGTTTTAGGAGGATTACTAGAAATTGTCTTATTAATACTATAAGCCATAATACATTTTTGACTAGAAGTATCACAAGCTAAACCAGTTTGATCAATAACAGAGGTAAAAAATTTAGTTTGATTCGCATTAAGTGCAAAAATTGGTAATAGTATCTCTTGAATTTTGATATTATCACTGTTTTTTAGGGGAATATTGATCGCCCCATAATTTTTAATTAGTTCTTCATTTGGTGATTTTTTGGCGATCGCCTGATTTTCAACAAATTGATTAGCGACTTGATTTAATTCATTAGAAAGATTAATTTCGCCTAAAGGATTAAGATTGCGTAAAAAATTAATAACCTTTACCATTTCTTCTTTTTTTTGAGGATTAGTTTCCCGTAAGAGGAAATCTTCTAATAAATCAGCATAAGCAAGAGGATTAGTCCTAGCAAAATTAATTTCAGTGATAAGATTATCGTAAATCACCGTATTAGAATTTTTTTCTTGAGAAAAACTAGGATTAATCAAACACAAAGAAAACAATAAAGAAATAAAAGTTAAGAGAAAAAATTGATTTTTAGGCATAAAAAGAAAAGTCTAAAACATCATTCAAAATTAATGTAAAAAACGGTCTAAAGCAGATTTTAACTCCTCTATCTCAGACTCAATATTACCTTCTTGAGCAGCCCGAGTAACACACTGGCTTAAATGTTGATCAAGAATAATCCTTGCAACCCTATCCATTGCGCCTCTAATTGCCGCAATTTGAACCAAAACCTCAGGACAAGCTCTTCCCTCGTTAATCATAGTTTTTATCCCTCTAACATGACCTTCAATGCGAGATAAACGATTGATAATTTTTTGTAAAGACTCTTGATCATGAATATGACCATGACCTGAATCATGAACATGATCTTTAATTTTATCACTCATAGATTTTATATGTCAAATATCAAAAAAATATTATAAATATAGCAGTTGCCAAGATACTTAGAAAATTAACAAGGAGTTTAAACTCCTTGCCCTTAAGAATTAAAATGTTTTAAGTAATCTATCCCTTTACCTATTTTATCCATTACCTAATCTAAATCATCATCATCCTCCTCAAAATCATCATCATCCTCATCATCAGATTCTTCCTCAGCAAGATAATCCTCATCAAAATCATCCTCATCATCAATAGATTTATCATCAATAGATTCATCATCAATAGATTCATCATCGAAAAGTTGATATTTATTGGCCATAACATTTCCAGATAATGCTCTAGCCGTTTCATCATCAATAATAACATCCTCCTCGTCCGTAGCTAGACTATTACGACTACCGGAATCCCAAATTACATCAGAATTACCACCGATAATACTAGGAATATAATTAGGACTAGAACTTGCTAAACTACCATCATCATTAATATCTCCGGGTTGCTCATAAGCATTAAAACCAGTACCTGCTGGAATTAAACGACCAATGATCACATTTTCTTTTAAACCTCTTAACCAATCAGACTTTCCTTCGATCGCCGCTTCGGTTAAAACTCTGGTGGTTTCTTGGAAACTTGCCGCTGAAATAAAGCTGTCCGTATTTAAACTAGATTTTGTAATACCCATTAATACAGGTGTATATTCAGCAGGAGCATTACCAACGATCGCCGCCGTTTCGTTATCTTTTTCAATTTCTCTTAATTGAACCAATTCCCCAGGAAGACGAATAGTGTCACCACCATCATCAACTCTGACTTTAGAAGTCATTTGACGCACAATTACCTCAATATGTTTATCAGAAATATCAACACCTTGAGATTGATATACCCCTTGAACTTGATTAACTAGGAATAATTGCACTTTTTCTAAAGCAAACAAAGATGCTTCATAAGGCGGTTTAGTTTGAAGATAATATTCAAAAAACACTTCTAATATTTCGTGAGGATTAATACGTCCATCAGTAATCGGCTCACCAACTTCAACTTTTTGTCCGTCAATAACCAATATATTTTGACCTTTCCCTTTGCCCTTATCAAAAGAATATTCAGTTACATTGCCGTCTCCTTCTATAACTTTGACATTAACCGCTTCATCATTTTTATATTCTACTTGACAAATACCAGGAGTTCTTGCCAACTCTGCCCCTTCTTTAGGTTTCCGAGCTTCAAGTAATTCTTCAATACGAGGAAGCCCTTGAATAATATCCCCTGTTTTCGATTTTTCATAAACAAGTAATACTAAATTATCCCCTCGTTGAACTAAATCTCCTTCTTTAATATGAAGTACAGCCCCCGGAGATACTCGGGTAGGACGAGCATGACGCAAAGTAATAATATTATCTGATATTTCAACTACTTGCCCTGATTCTGATACTGTGGTATCAGCATTAATTTTTGTACCCGCCGTAACTAAATCATCTTCTTTAAGGTCATGTTTTCCTTTAACTTCTACCTTAAATAAATCATTTTCTCGCACTACTAAAACACGACGAATCGCTTCTACTCCTTCTTTAATGCCTCGAACAATACCATTTTCTAAACATTGAATTTCCGTAGTAGCTACCACCGCATTAGGTTTAATTTCATCCCCATCTTTAACTAAAACACGAGTAATAATATTAGGTTCAGTTTCCAATTCTCGACGTAACATCACGGATTCTAATACTACTATTTGTAAACGGTGACAATCTTCTTCTTGTTCATCAGAGATTAATTCTATATCAGCACTCATTCCAGCCACTGTTTCTAGCACTAACTGAGTAGTAACTAATTGAATTCCCTCAACACTTTTAACTCTTTCTCCATCTTTATAAAAAATACGCATCACTGGACGTAAATTAATTTTACCTCCAGCACTATTTAAAGATTCTTGAGAAGGAGACTCGGTAGTATTAATGATTTCATATTGTTGTAAAGGACGTAAAAGAAGTCCAACTCCATCAGGAGTATCAACAAATTCGGCTAATCTTTCTTCATTAATATTCAAATGATTAAGAGCTAATTCTGCAGGATTAACAACAGTACCATCTTCCACACTGGCCATAATATCGGGGTCTAAATCCATAAATAGATCACCCGGTTTAATGATAATTTCTCTTAAAATATCATTTTTTTGAATAACCTCAACGACACCAGATGTTTGAGCAAAAATATCTTTAACTATTTCTGTACCAGCTTCTACATATTGTCCATCTTCTACTTGTAATAGGGATATATCCTTATTAATTTCATGATTTTCTTCTGGTATCCATAATAAAGTACCTTCTTGATTTACTTCATAACCTTGTTTGCGATTACCTCGACCTGTTTCTACACCAGCGTATTTAACGATACCACCGGTATTAGTATGAAAACGATCATCAATTAATTCTGCTACCACATGATTATTTTGAACTTTAGTACCGGGGGCGACTTTAAGGGAAAACCGATCGCCTTTTGGTGTTTGTATCACATAATGTTGTTGAATACCGTTATTTTCTAAATAAACATCCGCTTGATCTAAAGAGACAGAGGCTGTAATAATTTCAATTTCTCTACTGCCCTCGGTAATACGGCAAACGCCACCACTTTTAGTAATTAATTTAGTACAAGCTAAGACATCCCCAGGGGTTATTTTTTGACCATTTTTAACCACTGGTTCAGCTCCGGGGGGTAAATTGTAAACTTGACCAGATAAGACCCAAACTAAGCCTCCACGAGTAGCTTTTGTGGTGATACCTTGACGATCTTCTTTTACTTCTGGTGCAATTTCAGCAAAAAGAACTTCTCCTGCTAAACTAGCGGATACCTCTTTAGTTGCTTTTTCTTTAGAGCGAGATTGTTGAGGTAAAACTTCAGCTAAAAGTTGATCCTTTTCTACTCGTTCGCCTTCAAATACCGATAAAAGACTTCCTACTGGCACAAATATTTTTTCTTTATCAACTAAAACATTACCAGAGACTTCTACTGATAATCTTTTTTCGCCGTGACGAGTTCTAGTTTCTCTCAATTGTAATTTTTTATCAAAACTTACGATACCGCTTCTGGTTGAAACAATTCTACGAGCAACTTCCCCCGTAAATACTCCTCCCGTGTGAAAAGTACGCATAGTTAATTGGGTGCCTGGTTCACCAATGGATTGAGCTGCAATAATACCTACTGCTTCACCTAAGTTAACGGTTTCACCGTGAGCTAAAGACCAACCATAGCAAGTTTGACACACAGAACGAGCAGCTTCACAAGTTAATGGAGATCGAACTTTTACTGTTTCTAAATTGGCCTCAATGGTTTTCGCTAAATCTGCGTCAATTTCCGTATTTTTATTTGCTATTAATTCCCCTGTTTCTTTATGGAATAAATCTTCTCCCAATACTCTACCTAATAGGCGATCGCCTAAAGAAATTAAAGTTCGATCGCCATCTTTCATGGGTTCAACAGTAATAGTTTTATCCGTACCACAATCAATTTCTCTGATAATTACATCTTGAGAAACATCCACGAGACGACGAGTTAAATAACCAGAGTCAGCTGTACGCAAAGCAGTATCAACTAATCCCTTTCTTGCACCATAAGAAGAAATAATATATTCAGTTACAGTCAAACCTTCACGGAAATTAGTTTTAATGGGAAGGTCAATAATTTGTCCCTGAGGATCAGCCATTAAGCCCCGCATACCAACTAATTGACGCACTTGACTAATATTACCCCTCGCTCCTGAAAACGCCATCATATAGACTGAATTAAGAGGATCACTTTCTTTAAAGTGACGTACCACTTCATCTTTAAGAGATTCTGAGGTAGTATTCCAAGTATCAATTACTTTTTGAAAACGCTCAACTTCAGTAATTTCCCCATTGACAAAACGAGCGCTAGTAGTTCTAATGGTTGCTTCAGCTTCTCGGAGCATTTCTTTTTTAGCAGGAGGCACTTTTAAATCTTCAATACTGATCGATACTGCTGCTTTAGTGGCATAATGAAAGCCCATATTTTTCAATTGATCGCACACAGAAGAACAACGAGAAGAACCATATTTACTGAAGGTTTTAGAAATTAATTTTTTTAAAGAGCCTTTATCGATTACTTTGTTATAAAAAGTCATAATTTTTGTCAATCTCAATTAATAATATTTTGGGTTTTCAAGAGAGTTATACAGTAATTATTCACTAATAAAAAATCTGAAACTCTTAGCCATCCTTTGTTAAAGGAAAATTTTTCTCTGAGATATAACCGTCATTCTTAATTAGAATTAAAAGTTATATCTCAATTTTTAATTATTCATCATCATCATCTTGACCTAAACTAGCCAAGTTTTCATAAGTAGGTCGTCGTGGACTTTTTCCTAAAGTTTCCATTAAATTAATTTCTACTTCTTCTGTGCCTTCTACTTTATGTACAGAAACATCTAATCCTAAAGATTGTAACTCACGCAATAATACTTTAAAGGATTCTGGAGTACCCGGATTAGGAATAGATTTTCCTTTGACAATGGCATTCAAAGCCTCATTACGCCCTTGCATATCATCGGATTTTACTGTTAATAACTCTTGTAAGGTATAAGCGGCTCCATAGGCTTCTAATGCCCATACTTCCATCTCTCCAAAACGTTGACCTCCGTGTTGGGCTTTTCCCCCTAAAGGTTGTTGAGTTACTAAAGAATAAGGGCCAGTTGAACGAGCATGAATTTTATCATCAACTAAGTGAACTAATTTAAGCATATAGGCTTTACCTACGGTAACAGGTCGATCGAACGGTTCACCAGTACGACCGTCATATAATTGGATTTTACCCGGATTATTTTCATCAAATACCCATTCTTTGCCCGGTTTTCGTGCCGCTTCCCTTAACAAGCCATTAACTGTGTTACGAGAGGCTTCTTCTCCATACATTTCATCAAAAGGAGTAATTTTAAAACGACAACCTAAATGCTCACCCGCCCAACCCATAAGACATTCAAAAACTTGTCCTACGTTCATACGAGAAGGTACACCAAGAGGATTTAAAACAATATCAACTGGTGTGCCATCAGGTAAATAAGGCATATCTTCAATGGGTAAAATTCGTGAGATAATTCCTTTATTACCATGGCGGCCTGCCATTTTATCGCCTACTTGAATTTTGCGTTTTTGAGCAATATAAACTCTTACTACCATATTTGCACCGGGAGGCAATTCGTCCCCTTGTTCACGAGTAAAAACTCGTACATAAACAACCCTGCCTTTTTCTCCGTTAGGTACACGTAAAGAATTATCTCTTACATCTCTGGCTTTTTCACCAAAAATAGCTCGTAATAATTTTTCTTCAGGAGGTTGATCCGATTCACCTTTAGGGGTTACTTTGCCTACTAAAATATCTCCAGATTCTACCCAAGCACCAACATTAATAATCCCATTTTCATTCAAATTACGCAAAGCTTCTTCCCCTACATTCGGAATTTCTCTGGTAATTTCTTCAGGCCCTAATTTAGTTTGACGAGCTTCTATTTCGTGTTTTTCAACATGAATACTGGTATAAGTGTCATCTGATACTAATTTTTGACTTAATAAAATAGCATCTTCATAGTTATAACCTTCCCAAGGCATATAGGCTACGGTGATATTTTGCCCTAAAGCTAATTCTCCTCCTTCAGTAGCCGAACCATCTGCTAACACTTGACCGGGTACAATTTCTTCCCCTTCGTCAACTAAAGGACGTTGATTTAAGCAAGTGTCTTGATTAGATCGTTCATATTTTTGTAATCGATAATCAATATCTTTTCCTTCGGTTGTTTTTATTTTTATCGATCTTGCGTCCACATAGGTTACGATACCATGATCTCTTGCTACTATTACCATCCCAGAATCTCGGGCGGCTTGTCCTTCTAAACCAGTGCCTACTAAGGGGCGTTCTGATCTTAATAAAGGTACGGCTTGGCGTTGCATATTAGATCCCATTAAGGCTCGGTTTGCGTCATCATGTTCTAAAAAGGGAATCATTGATGTGGCTACCGAAATAATTTGAACGGGCGACACGGCTACATAATCAACTTGATCGGGGCTGGTGGTAGAAAATTCTTGACGATAACGAATAGGGACACTTTCACCTAAAATGTGTCCATTCTCGTCTGTAGGTAAATCTCCGGGGGCTACTCTTTTATCGTCTTCTTCATCCGCTGTTAAATATTCTGGTTTTTCATTCCATAATACTTTGCCATTTTCTACTTTAAAGTAAGGAGTGGCGATAAATCCATATTCATTAACTCTGGCGTAGGTTGCTAATGAACCGATTAACCCAGCGTTAGGGCCTTCGGGGGTTTCTACTGGGCAAATACGACCGTAATGACTAGGATGAATATCTCGTACGGCAAATCCTGCTCTGTCTCGACTTAAACCGCCAGGCCCTAAAGCTGAGATACGGCGTTTATGGGTTAATTCTGCTAAGGGATTGGTTTGATCCATAAATTGAGACAATTGAGATGAGCCAAAAAATTCTTTAATGGCTGCTACTAAAGGTTTTGGATTAACTAAGGAGGCTGGAGTTAAGGTATCAGCTTCTCCTACGGTCATTCTTTCTTTAATAATTCTTTCCAGACGTGAAAGTCCTACTCTGACTTGATTTTGAAGTAGTTCCCCTACGCTTCTTACCCTTCTGTTACCTAAATGATCAATATCATCAACATTACCGATGTCAAATTCTAAATTAATTAAATAGTCAACTACGGATAAAATGTCTTCTGATGTCAATACTCTAATCTCGTCGGGTACGGTTAGACGTAATTTTTTATTAATTTTATAACGTCCTACTTTGCCTAAATCATAACGTTTGGGATCAAAAAATCGGGTTTCTAATAATTGCTGTCCTCCGCTTACAGTAGGAGGTTCACCCGGTCTTAATTTACGGTATAATTCCATTAAGGCATCTTCTTCGCTAGGATTGCCCTCTTTTTCTAAGGTTTTATGATAAAAATCAGGATGACGTAAGCTATCCATAATTTCGTTATCTTCTAAGCCCATGGCTTTTAAGAGGACTTGAGCTGAAATTTTACGAGTTTTATCGATTCTTACCCATACTAATCCGTGTCTGTCGGTTTCAAATTTTAACCATGCTCCACGATTTGGTATTACTGAGGCGGAAAAAGTTTTTTTACCGTTTTTATCTGTTTCTGATTTAAAATATACCCCTGGCGATCTCACGATCTGATTAACGATTACTCTTTCTGCACCGTTAACGATAAATGTACCTCTGTCGGTCATTAAGGGTAAATCACCGATAAAGACTTCTTGTTCTTTTATTTCTCCTGTTTCTTTGTTGAGTAACCTTGTAGGGACGTACATTTGCACGGAATAACTAGCATCTCTACGTTTTGCTTCTTCAACGTAATATTTTGGTTCTTTTAATTTATATTTTTCGGCAACAAATTCTAATTCTAATTTTCCAGCATAATCTGTGATGGGGGAAAAACTGTTTAGTTCTTCTATTAATCCTTGCTCTAAAAACCATTTGTAGCTAGAACGTTGAATTTCAATTAAATCTGGCAATAAATCTTGAGTTTTCATTAGTAATTATTGATTATTGTTGATTAATTATTAATATTTTTCATTACAAACTAAAAAGTTTTTCGGCGTTTTCTGTAGTTTGTTTGCTTATGGTATCTAGGCTTACATTTCTTAATTGGGCTACTTTTTGAGCCACATAATAAACATAAGATGGTTCATTCCTTTCCCCTCTATGGGGTACGGGTGCTAAAAATGGGCAATCTGTTTCAATTAATAGGCGATCGCCAGGTACTATTTTGACGCTTTCTTGTAATTTGTGAGCATTTTTAAAGGTAACAATTCCACTGAAACTAATATAAAATCCTAAGTCTAAAAACCATTGGGTTTCCTCAGGATTTCCTCCCCAGCAGTGCATTACGCCTTTTACTTGTCCTTTTTCTGTTTGAAATTTAATTAAGATTTCTCGCAAAGATTGGGCTGCATCTCGACAGTGAATAATTACGGGTTTGTTTAATTTTTCAGCAATTTCTAATTGTTGCCAAAATATTTCTTGTTGTAATTCTTGATTGTCATCTTTATAAAAATCTAAGCCCATTTCTCCGATGGCCACAACTTTAGGGTTGTTTTTAGCAAAATTAAAAATTTGTTCGGCTGTTTTTTGACCTTGCCATTGCTTGGCTGATAAAGGATGTAAGCCTACTGAACAG
>CAZWLZ010000009.1:0-23173 GCA_964634505.1 uncultured bacterium
CACTGCCGATAGCCCGTAAAAAAGTATGCGGATTCATTGTACCAGCGCCTTTTTCGGTATCGTAAGGTTGGGCAATCAAACAACCTTGATCGCTCCAAAATTGATTTAAAATAGCAATAATTGATTGAAAATTAATAGTCATGTTTTATTTTCTTTTATATAGATATAATTAGGAATAAATTTTTAATACTTAATCTTAAGTAAATCATAATGATGATAACAGAAAAAAAGGATTCTCAAAATCAGTTAACTAAATCCAATTTAATACCCATGAAAAGTTTTCCTGTGGCCAAGCAAAATGTCTTTTTTAACGGCTTAAAAAAAATTCAATTCACTGGAGAGTTGTTATTAATTAGTCAAAATGGAATTAAGACTCGGTTTTATCTATCTTCTGGCAGGTTAATTTGTGGTACTGGGGGGGAGCATTCAGTACGCCGTTGGAGGCGTAATTTGACCGCTTTTATGCCTCAAATTGTTGTTGATCACAATTTTTTAACACAAGAGTTAAAATCCATATCTCATAATAATATCAGTGTGTCATGGGAATATGAATTATTACATAAATGGTTAAATGAAAAAAGAGTTGATCGAAATCAAGTAATTGCTATGGTTAAATCCATTTTAATTGAAATGTTTTTTGACTTAAATCAGTCGAGAGAATTGACTTTTCATCTTGATCAAAAAATTATTTTGCCTGTAGAAAAACAAATTTTTGCCATCGATTCTACTCAAGTTATTGTTCCAGCTTGGCAACAAAGACAAAATTGGATTAGTGCAAAACTTGGCGATCGCCAACCAAATTCAGCTCCTGTAATCAAGTCAAAAGAAAATTTACAAGCCAAAATATCCCCCAAAACTTATCAAGCATTTGTTACACATTTGAATGGCAAAAATACTCTCAGAGATTTAGCTTTACAATTTAAAAAAGATTTAGTTTCTTTAGGTAGTTTATTATTGCCTTATATTCAAACTGGTTATGTCGAATTGGTATCAATTCCAGACTTACCAACACCTTTAACCATCAAAAAAGATACTCTTTCTATACCTTCAGTAAAATCACCTTTAATTGCTTGTATAGATGATAGTGAAATGATTTGTAAATTGATGAAAAGCATCCTAGAAGAGGCTGGTTTTCGCTATTTAGGGGTAAATGAACCTTTAAAAGCAATTCCTAGCCTTCTTGCCAAAAAACCAGATTTTATTTTTTTAGATTTAGAAATGCCTCATATCAATGGCTTTGAAATTTGTACTAATTTACGCAAATTATCTTTATTTCAGCAAACACCCATTGTCATTTTAACGGGAAATGATGGCATGCTAGAAAGAGTAAGGTCAAAAATGATTGGTTGTACTGATTTTCTCGGTAAACCGGTAGAAATAGATAAAGTTTTAAATACTATTAATAAATATTTACCATCTCTTAAAAAGACATAATTATCAATAGTTATTTTATTTATCAATTGTTAATGGTCAATTAAATTATTCCTCCCACTTTAAAAGCAATACCTTCTTCGGTAAAATTAGAAAAATTTTGCAGAATATTTTGTTTTTCCCCTTCGTTAACAAAAAGATAAGTACCTGGTAAACTTTGATTTTGGAAACGATAAATGTTTTCTCCTTGATTACTCCCTGCCCCATAAACATAAAAAGCAAGTCCTTCTTCTTTAAAATTAGTATAATTTTGTCGAATGGATTGGCTTTCTTGAGCATTAGCATATAAATAAGTACCAGGTATTTGGGTATTTTGAAAACGATACATCGCAATTAAATTATCATTCGCAGTAAAACCCACATTAAAAGCAACACCTTCTAATTTAAACTGAGGAAAATTTGCTTGAATACTTTGACTTTCTGTTTGATTTGCATATAAATAAGTACCAGGTATTTGGGTATTTTGAAAACGAGATAAAGGCGTATTCAGTAAACTGTCAGCCTCACTTAAATATTCGTAACTACCAATATCTGTAATTCCTTCACTAATTCTAGCAAATCCTCTTTGATCAGTGGCGATCGTCATTCCTGTATTATTGGCTGTCAAAAAACTATTATCACCGCCATTAATAGCTGGGCTATTGGATAATAAAGCATGAGTAGGAGTTAAACCTCCATTATCACCCAAGGGAGCAAGATTTGGATCAAGAGGACTTAAAATATCCCCCACACGATTATTATTAATACCATTTAAGATAATACCATTGCCATTCCCAATTAAATTATTAGCACTATTTTGAGCAAAAAAGCCTTCTATATCAGCACTATCAAGATTTTCAGCCACAATAGTATTTTGTAATAAAACCTCATTTTCAACCCCTACAGACAAAATTCCCGAACCAATTTGAGCCGTATTATTCGTAATGGTAGTATTAATAATGATAGTATTACTACTTTCAGCTAAAATGCCCCCGCCACCATCCCCAGTAATGTTACCAGAAATAGTGCTATTAAGCACAAATAGAGTACCTCCTGCTGCATTATATATCCCACCGCCTCCAGCCTCAATTACCTCTACCGCCGCCGCACTAGCAAAGTTTCCGGCGATCGTGCTATTTTGGATCATCATCACCCCACGATTAAAAATGCCTCCAGCATCATCCCCCGAAAGATTACCAGAAATAAGGGTATTATTGATTTCTACCGACCCTAAATTAGCAATACCGCCCCCGTTAGAATCAAGTCCTCCTGTGACTGTATCTGTTGAATTATCAGCAATAACACTATTATTAATAATAGCCCGTCCATTAGCTCCAATCCTAATACCACCGCCGATAGTGCCATCTTCTTCGGTAATATTGGTAGCTTGACCATTTTTAATAGTTATATTTTGTAAAGTTAAACTACCGCCATCCCTGACATCAAATAGGCGATCGCCAAGACTACTAGCATCAATAATAGTTTGAGTTGAATCAACACCAATAATAGTTATCCGACTATTAATATCAATATCACCCGTACGAGTAACAATATTATCCACAATACCGGGTGCTTCAGCAAAAATAGAATCTTGATTACCTTGAATAAATAAAGTATAAACTCCCGCACCCAAATAAATAATATATTCTTTCTCTCGTTCAGTTTGAGCCCTTAAAATAGCATCTCTTAAAGATAAACCATTAACCGAACTACCATCATTTTGATCATTAAAAGTAGTAACATTTAAAGTAACAGGTTGATCAGCACTTCCTCCGCTACCACTACCGCCACTACCATCACCATTAAGATTATTTAAAATGAAAGACTTTTCATTAAATAAGGCTTGAGTTTCCTCAGAAAATTGTCGAAATTGTTGTTCTAAATCTAAATTATTCATGATAAAAATTAAAAATTAATAGTTAATAATAATGCCATATGTAGCAATCTTCGGATTAGATTGATTAAGTTTCCCTTCTTAAAGCGGAGGTGTTTCATTTTAAAATTTTTATTAGGATCAAGGAATAAGTAATAAGTTTTGATAATTTATAATCATTTTTTGATTATTTCAAGATTTTTAATTATTACTTAAAATTTGACGGGAAGAAAACCCCCCAATACCCTAATACCCTAACACCCCAAAAGTTTTAAGGGGGTTAGGGGGATTAACAGATAACTATACTTCAAAAGCAACGCCTTCTAATTTGAAACTAGAAGCATGATTCTGTAAAATTTGATTTTTCTCTGTTTCATTTACAAAAATATAAGTGCCGGGAGTATCTAAACTTTGAAAACGGTAAATATCTTGACCTATATTAGCATCAGGTTTATAAACATAAAAAGCAAGACCTTCCAAAATAAAATTATCATATTTATTTAAAATAGTTTGGCTTTCCGCTTCCCCAGTGTAAAGATAAGTACTAGGATTATCTGTATTTTGAAAACGATACATCGGTATTAAATCATCCCCAGCTTGAGTGGCTACATTAAAAGCAAAGCCATCAGACTTAAATTGAGAATAATTAGCATTAATATTTAAGGCTTCTCTTGCATCAACAAATAAATAAGTACCTGTTTTCTCTTGATTATTGAATCGATAAATAGGTTTATTTAAGGGTGACGAATCATCTGTTGTATTACTATTATCAGTTGTAGTCGTAGTTGTAGTAGTAGTCGTAGTTGTTGAATTACTTGTATTCGTACTAGGGCTTGTAGTTGTTGTAGTTGTTGAATTATTTGTATTCGTACTAGGGGTTGTAGTAGTAGTCGTGGTTGTGGAATTATTGGTAGTTGTACTACCTGTTGTAGTTGTACTACCTGTATTCGTATTAGTAGTTGAATTATTAACCCCTACATTAGAAGTATTGGTGTTTGTACTACCTGTATTCGTATTAGTAGTTGAATTATTAACCCCTATATTAGAAGTATTGGTATTTGTATTATTTGTACCATTAGAAGTATTTGTATTGGTGGTAGTATTAGTATTAAGTACAAAAACTTCATAAGCACCTATATCAACTATACCATTACTTATTCTTTCCGATCCTCTTTGATCAGTAGCAGGAGTAGTAGGAAAAAACAAAGGAAAACCTACCATGCTATTATCCCCTTTGTTAATAGCCAGACTACCTTCAAGTAAAGCATGAGTTGGAGTTGGCCCACCATTATCTTGTAAAGGGCTAAGTTTAGGATCAAGAATAGGAGAAGTCCGTCCACCAACAATGTTATAATTACGGCCATCAAGTAATGCACCATTACCATCACCGATTAAATTATAGGAACTACGATCATCAAAAAAGCCATCTAAATCAGGGCTTCCCGTGTTTAACGCCACAATAGTATTAACTAACACTGTATTAGCTGAAGTCGTTTCTGAGTAAATCCCCGAACCTACTTGAGCAGTATTATCAACAATAGTTGAATTAATAATTCTCGTGATACCTCTGGATAAAATACCACCGCCGCCATCCCCCGGACCATTTTGTGTTGGTCCTGAAGCACTTTTGTTGCCTGAAATTGTACTATTAACAATGATTAGAGTAGCTCCTTCTTCATTAAGAATGCCTCCTCCTCCTCCTTCAATAATATCCGGTTCACCCGCATCTGCTAAATTTTTAATAATTGCACTATTGTAAATTGTTAAAGTACCCGTATTATTAATACCTCCAGCATTATCACTTGAGTTATTACCACTGACAATAGTTTGATCTAAAGTTAACGTGCCATCGTTATTTATTCCCCCGCCTTGGGCAGATATAGTTCGACTATCAGCAATGATACTATTAATAAAACTAGCCTGAGCATCTTCTTGAATATTAACAGCCCCTCCATTAGGGATGGTATCAGTATTATCTTCTGAGATAATACCATTTTTAATGGTGATATTTTTCACGACTAAATTACCATTATTGAGAATCCCATCAGTTTTTTTAGAAAGTACATCGAAAAGGCGATCGCCAATAGCAGGAATGGAAGGATCAACGGGAATAGGATTATTAGCATCAATAGTTAAATCTTCAGCATCAATAATCGTATTATCTGGATCATCACCAATAATAGTAATATTACCGATAATATCTAAATCTCCTGTGGCTAAACGACTACGAAATACAGTATCTGCATCCACTTCACCATCAGTATCTATAGGAGGTAATAAAACATTTTTAATAGTTAAATTATAAGTACCTGCTGGTAAATTAATTATATATTCATTATTAAAATCAGCATTAGCCCTTAAAATTGCATCTCGCAAAGATAAACCCTGTCCTTGGTTTGCACTTCCATCATTTTCATCAACAAAAGTATTGACATTTAAAGTAATTGTTGTCATAAGATTAACCTAATATAAAATAATTTGTTTATGGTTTTATAGTTTTATTTTTTGAGAACCAAGATGGTTATGTTACTGACATTCATTGTAAGATAAAAAATTGATATTATGGTTTTGTTATTAATTTTTCTAACAATTATTTAGAAAGTTATGTCAAAACTTCATAAATAAAATTTCTAGTTCAAACCGATCGCCAATTAGTTAAATAGTCTTTTTTTCACCTATTACCTATTACCCATTACCAAAAAATACTAACCAACTTCAAAAGCAACACCTTCATCAATAAAATTAGTATAATTAGTAAGAATATTTTGACGTTCAGCAGCACCTACAAAAAGATAAGTACCTGGTAGTTGAATATTTTGTAAACGGTAAATATCCTGACCTTTATTAGCATCAGCACCATAGACATAAAAAGCTAAACCATTTTCGAGGAAATTAGGATGATTTTGTAAAATACTTTGTCTTTCTCCTTCACCCACATAAAGATAAGTACCAGCTATATCCTTATTTTGAAAACGATAAATAGGAATTAAATTATCTTGAGGTGTATTACTAACATTAAATGCGAAACCTTCATTTTGAAAATTAGTAAAATTTCTTTGAATATTGCTAGTTTCTTCTGCCCCTGCATATAAATAAGTACCTAATAAGTCTTGATTTTGTAAACGAAAAATAGGTGTATTTAATAAAGAATCTATTGAATTATTGTTACTTGTATTATTAGTGTTTGAGTTGGTGTTATTTGAATTAGTATTTGTTCCGGTAGTTGTGGAATTATTGCTAGTATTAGTACTTGAACCCAAATTTGATTCAAAACTTCCTATATCTACTGTACCATTGCTAATACGGGCGATTCCTCTTTGATCAGTAACAGGAGTATCAAAAAAAGTGCGAATATTAGTGACTACATTATTACCATTATTAATAGCTGGACTACCTGTTAATAAGGCATGAGTAGGAGTTGAACCGCCATTATTTTGTAAAGGGCCTAATTTAGGATCAACAGTTGCACTAACGCTACCAACGATATTATTTCTGACTCCATTCAAAATACCATTAGCACTGCTACTACCAATCAAATTAAAAGAACTACTACCATTAAAAATACCATCTATGTCTGTATTAAGAGGGGGATTAGTTATTTCTGTAATAATTGTGGAGATTGTTCTATTCTCAAAAGCAACAACATCATTGAAACTATAAACTTGATCATTTTCGGGGACTCTAACAAAATCAGCTTGTGCTTTATTATCATTGGTAGTTCTTAATTTATTATTAAATGAAGTAAAATCAAATACTTCTTCTTGATCTGTTAAGAATATTCGCTCTGTAAAAGTAGTATTAGGGTTAATAGTAGGATCTAATAATACAAGAACAAGTTTTCCGTCTTGATCAAGCTCAAATTCTGGCTCAAGATAAACTAAATTATTTGAGTTTTGACGATAAGCAAAAACAAAATTATTATCTGTATTTCTCACTAAATTGTCATCTTCATTTTGAAATCCATTACTTTGAGAAAAGAAACCATCTTGATCTATGCCGGTAAATACATTAAAAACAAATTCAATATTTCCTGTTGTTCTATTTAAAATCAAATTATCAAGATTTACTCTTGAAGTTACATCTATCCCTTCGGGGAAAGGGAAAAAAGGGTCTGAATTTTTTAATAAAACCCTAGGTATATAAAAATCAGTTAAAGCATCATTAGGATTTTGATCAATGGTATCCCAAACAAATTCATTAATAAAACCTGGATTGTTAGAATTTCCATTGAGAGTAAATTGAGGAAAAGCTCTTCTTACTTCTCTGGTAATTTGAGTTTGAACTTTATTATTAGCAACTATTGTATTATTTAATACCGTGTCAGCGTTGGTGGTTTCTGAGTAAATACCCGAGCCAACTTGACCAATATTATCAGTTACCGTGGAATTAATAACAGTAGCTCTACCTCTATTTAATATTCCTCCCCCAGCGTCAATACCAGCATCATTACCTGAAATGGTGCTATTTACGATAATTATGGTCGCTCCTGCTTCGTTAACAACACCGCCACCAGCTCCTTCAATATCAGTGGGTGTAGCTGTTTCAACAAAATTATTAATAATAGCACTACGATTAATTTTCATTGTGCCAGTATTAAAAATCCCTCCTGCTGTTTTTAGTTGTGGAACTTCGGCACGATTAATATTAGTTGCTTGATTATTTTCGACAATAGAATCATTTAACTCTAAACTACCACTATTATTAATGCCTCCGCCTTTTTGCTCTGTACGACTACTTTTAATAATACTGTTATTGATAATAGCCGTACCCCCGAAATCAATATTGATTGCTCCTCCATTAGGCACAGTATCAATATTCCCAATGCTAATAATGGTGGAAGAATTTTGCCCCTCAACATTAACTGTAATTAATTGGGAATCAATTAATAGTCCATCTTGAATCGTTAAATTTTGTAAAGTTAAAATTCCGCCTGTCGCTACATCAAATAGGCGATCTCCAACTGTAAACAAATTTCCAACGGTAGATGAGGAAGTAGTACCATCGGTTACTTCTCCTCCTGATCTTGCTCTAAATTGATTTTGTAATCCAGTGGCACTGATAATCGTATTAGCTGGATCATCTCCAATAATAGTTATTCTGCCCGTAATATCTAAATCTCCAGTGGTTTTACGACTTTCTTTAAGAGTATCTAAATCGATAGTACTATCATCAATTGTTGGGGGTTGTAGGGTATTTTGCAGGGTTAAATTATAAGTCCAGGCTGGTAAATTAATTGTATATTCTTTTGATGGATTCGCATTTGCTTGTAAAATAGCATCTCGTAAAGATAAGCCATTAAAATCGCTACCATCATTTTGATCTTCAAAAGTGGTAACATTTAAGGTCACATTAGTCGATAAGTCAAATATTGTCATAGTTTTAACCTCGTTTTTATATATAAAAATTAATTATTTAATTAAATAGAAACTTCAAAAGCAACCCCTTCTAACACAAAGTTCTTGAAGTTATTAAGAATACTGTTTTTTTCTGCTTCTGCTACATAAAGATAAGTACCTGGCTGATCTAAATTTTGAAAACGGAAAATATCCTGCCCTTTATTCGCATCTGCTCCATAAACATAAAAAGCAATTCCTTCTTCTATAAAGTTATCGTAATTGCTTAAAATAGAGTCTCTTTCACCTTGATTAGCAAATAAATAAGTACCGGGTTGTTCTAAATTTTGAAAACGATATATAGCAATTAAATCATCATTAGGTGCAATCCCTACATTAAAGGCGAAACCCTCATCTTTAAATTCAGGATAATTAAATCGAATATTATTACTTTCTTCACCTCCAGCAAATAAATAAGTACCTGGTTGATTAGTATTTTGAAAACGATATACTGGACTATTTAAGACAGAACTACCTCCACCACCTCCTGTACTTGAATCATCTCCAGTAAACTCAAAACTACCTATATCAACTGTCGTATCAATAATTCTAGGGTTACCTGTTTGATCGGTGTTACCATAAAAATTATTTAAATCTCGAATTTGAGCAGAAGCATTACTTCCCACATTGATAGCTGGACTTGATTCTTGTAATTTGTAAACTAATTCAGCTGATGCCCCATCTTGAGGGGGAAATTGAGTAGGTAAATTGTCAATTTTAGGATCGAGAGGAGTTTGTAAACTACCTACTTGATTATATTTTTGTCCATTAATTAACGCACCATTGGCCGCTCCAATGAGATTATTTGAACTAATTTGATTAATAGTTCCCTTCACATCTACATCATTAATGTTTTTGGCTACGATGGTATTTTGTAAAACTGTATTTAAGTTTTCCGTGGCCGCTTGGGGATTGCCTGAAAAAATACCCGCCCCATTTACTCCTTGATTTTGAGCTAAGGTAGAGTTTATGATGGTAGTATTTCCTCCTTGATTCCAAATTCCTCCCCCAATTAAAGACACATTCCCAGCAATGGTACTATTAACGACTGTTACATTGCCGTCTGTGTCGTTAAAAATACCTCCCCCACCGAGAAGAGTATTTTCATCAATAGCGTTACCAGTTGAGTTAAAACCAATGGCACTACGATTTATTCTTAGTGTACCAGTTGAAGAATTATAAATTCCGCCTCCACTTAAGAGGGAAAAATTGACTAAAATGGATGAATCTGTTAATTCTAATGTCCCATTATTAGCTACGCCTCCTCCCCTTCCATTGGTTGTATTTTGGGCGATTATGGTATTGTTTAGACTAGCTTTTCCTGATGCTTGGATTAAAATTGCACCTCCATCAATAATCCTGTCAGTTTGATCGGTGGGGATATTTCCATCTTGTAAGGTAATATTATTTAATACTAAATTCCCTGTACCAGAAACACTTAACAGGCGATCGCCAAGAAAACTCCCGGAGATAATTGTATTGGCAGCACTAGCACCAATAATTTGAATATTACTGGTAATATCTAACGAACCTTCTTCGGTCAGAGTAAGATTATAAGTATTAGAAGGTACATTGATAATATATTGTTTACTACCACCTAAATTTGCTTGAATAATGGCATCTCGTAGAGATAATCCATCAATTTCACTACCATCATTTTGATCTTCAGGGGTAGTGACAGTCAGAAAAATTTGAGCTGATGTAGATAACTCATTCATAAGTTTTTAATAATATAGTTATTTCAATTAAGTTTGTTTTTTATTAATAAGTTTAATTGTTAATGATCAAAAAAATTTAACTAATACAAATTGATTTTGCCCCTACCCCCATCTTGGGGGTAGTTTGATTTATTTTGTCACCAAATAGAAGATTAAGGATGTTCCGATGTAAAATCATTCACGATACTAATTATTCTAAATCTTCAGTATAAACTTCAGTTTCTGTTTCTAATTCAATTTCATCAGTATCCCCAAAAACTACTGTAGTAATATCTAGTCTTTCTTTAACTTTTTGTTCAATAATTACTGATATTTCTGGATTTTCTTCCAAATATTTAACTACGTTATCTCGTCCTTGAGCAATATTTTCACCATCGTAACTATACCAAGCACCTTTACGTACAATCACTTCAGTTTTTTCTGCTAAATCTAACATACAACCTAAACGAGAAATTCCTTTACCAAAAATAATATCAAATTCAGCAATACGAAAAGGAGGAGCGACTTTATTTTTTGCTACTTTTACTTTTACTCTAATTCCATATTCTCCTTCACTACCTTTTTTTAAAGTTTGGATTCGGCGTATATCTAAGCGTACAGAAGCATAAAATTTTAAAGCTGTACCTCCCGTTGTCACTTCTGGACTACCATAAGTAATGCCTATTTTTTGTCTCAATTGATTAAGAAAAATGACTGTACAGCCTGATTTACCTATATTTCCTGCTACTTTTCTGAGAGCTTTACTCATTAAACGGGCTTGTAATCCCATTTGATTATCTCCCATTTCTCCCTCAATTTCCGCACGAGGCACTAAAGCGGCTACGGAGTCAATAACTACAATGTCCACAGCAGATGATCTTACTAATTGATCAACTATTTCTAAGGCTGCTTCACCGTTGTCTGGTTGAGCGACTAATAAATTATTAATATCAACTCCTAAAGCTGCTGAATAAGTTGGATCGAGGGCGTGTTCGGCATCTACGAAAGCCGCTACTCCTCCAGCCTTTTGTACTTCGGCGATGGCGTGTAGTGCGAGGGTAGTTTTACCTGAACTTTCTGGCCCATAAATTTCAATTACTCTACCTTTGGGAAGTCCACCACCTAGGGCTAAATCTAAGGTTAAAGCACCACTAGAGATAGTTTCTACTCTCATTTGAGTTGCATCTCCTAGTCGCATAATTGCTCCTTTGCCAAAACTTCTTTCAATTTGAGTGAAAACTAAACTTAGGGCTTTGTCTCGATCAGTATTATTTTTGGACGTTGCGTTGGTTGCCATAAATATATTTATCTTTATTCTCTATTTTAATAAAATTGTTTTCTATTTATTCCTTTTTTATACTCAATAGTTTATCTTTGGGGGACATACTATTTTTATATATAGATATAGCCTCAAACTATGATATGTCAGGTTATCGATTCTAGCTTATTTTATCTTAGAGTTCAGAAAATATGTAGAAATATTAATTTTAATTATTCAATTTTTGCTAATTAATATCTAAAATCAAGGGCAAAATACTTATTTTACTTATTTATTTAACTTTGGCGATCGCCTTACCAAACTTTTGGTTTAAACTCAGTAGAATTAAGAATTGTCATATTTTCCCCTGCTTGAGTTAAAACAAATAAACCTTTTTTATAAGCATAATTAGCCACTTCTTCGGCCACTACCATGGCCGCTACTGCACCAAATGCTTTCATATTTTGATAACGAGGCATTAATCGTTTAAACTTTTCTAATCGCTCTAAATGTTCATCTACGTCCCTTTGAGTTAATTTACTTTTCACTTCTACTAACACTACTTCCGTATTATTTACTACTAATAAATCAATTTCTAAACCGCCATCTTCTCTTTTTACGGCTACATCTGATTGTAATTCATGGACATCAATACCTCGTTGTTGAAATAAAGCCACAGCCGAAGGACGCACTTGCCATTCTACAAATTCCCCTAAACGATTACCCAATTTACCAATTTGTTGATTGACTTGTTTAATTTGGTGATCAGTTTTCTCTGATTGTTCTTTGAGAATACGCTCAGTTTCTTGAAAACGGTGATCGGTTTCTAAGGATTGCTCTTTGAGAATACGCTCGGTTTCTTGAAAACGATGTTCGGATTCTTTAAAAAGGCGATCAGTTTCTTTCTGGGCTGTTACTAATTCCCCTAATAATTGCCATACTTCAGCGGCGGTATTCGTCATAAATTTTAGATCAATTATTTATTTTTCTATATTCTATTTTAGCTTCTTAAATTTAGGTTAGCTTTAATAACATCAAATCTAACAATTAAAGGTAGATAATAAAAAAGTTGGGTTTCTATGTATGTGTTCAAGTAATGGCGATGGCCATATATAATTACCTAGATTGTTCTATCATTAATTATTATATTCAGAGGCAATAATAATTATGAAACTATCATAGAAACAATTTGAAATATATTTGGGAAATTTTATGAAATAGGTGTTAGAGTTAATTTTTCATAATTTACTACAATACAGACTAGATAATAAGTAGTAGGGGAAAAAAAGATTTATATCTGAAAAATACAAATTATCAATTTATCTAAAAAAACTCAAACATATCTGATAGCAAATCTAACACCTAATATCTAATACCTTCTATTTAGATTAAAGCCTCAAAATAATCTCGCATTTGATTTTTAGGTTTGGGCAGACGTAACTTTTGCATTGCTTTATTTTCTATTTGTCTGACTCTTTCTCGTGAAATTTCTAACAAATCAGCAATTTTAGCTAAAGAGAGGGGATAACCGTCTTCTAAACCAAATCTTAATTTAATAATGGTTTCTTCCCTTTCATTGAGTTCTAACATGATATTATTAATATCTTGTTTGAGTAAATCTCTGATTAAATTTTCTTCTGGGGTAGCTGAAGGTGCTTCGATTAAATCAGCTAATTCCGTATCTTGATCTTGCCCTACTCTTATTTCTAGGGAAATTGATCGAGGTACTTTATTAAGTGTTTCTCTGATTTCTTCTATGGATATTTTTAATTCTTCGGCAATTTCTTGCAAATTGGCGGTATGTCCTTTTTTTTGTGAGATTTCTCGCTGTACTTTTTTTATTTTATTTAATTTTTCGGTAATATGAATAGGGATTCTAATGGTACGACTTTGAGTGGCGATCGCCCTAGTAATACCTTGACGTATCCACCAATAAGAATAAGTACTAAAACGATAACCCTTAGTGGGATCAAATTTTTCTACGGCTTTTTCTAATCCGAGAGTGCCTTCTTGAATTAAATCTAATAAATCTAACCCCCGATTTTGGTATTTTTTGGCGATCGAAACTACTAGACGTAGATTAGCCTTAATCATATTTTCTTTGGCTTTGATGCCATTTTTTTGGCGATTTTCTAATTCTTTCACCGTCAAGGTAGCGATTTTTGCCCAACATTCTTTTCCTCCGTTGACAATTATCTTCAAATCCTCTAAACTAATATTTAGTTCATCTGCCCATCTTTTCTTAGAAGGTCGATGACTGAATTTAGCGACTAATCGATCATGAGTGGCGATCGCCTCGACAAAAGATTTCATAACTGGATTATGCACAGAATTATTACGAAGTTCAATCAACTGTAGATAAGTTTGAATTTGTTTAGCATGAGAGACTTCTTCATTTTGAGTTAAAAGAGGTATTCTACCAATGTCCTGCAAATATAACTTAACTAAGTCTTGAGTGTTATAATTTTTATCTCGACTAATTCTCTGTTCAAAAGCAACCTCATGATTAAAAAGTTGATCGACTGATGGAGTTTGTGAACGAAAATTATTAGGTGATTGGATGTAAAAAGTCGCCATAATTTGTTACCTCAAATATATAGTTGCTCAAAATCTTCCTCAATTTTAGTAATCCTTAAATAACTATTTTACAAGCTATTTTAAAAGAATTTTACCTAAAATTTAAGCAATGATAACACAAAATACAACAAAAAATAATTAAGGTTTTTGACGAGGATATTTTTTCATCAATTGTCGCACTTCTTCCGCATGATAAGAACTACGAGTAAGAGGGGAAGATACTACTTGTAAAAATCCCAAAGATTGTCCATATTTTGCCCATCTATCAAATTGTTCGGGGGTAACAAATTGTTTAACCCCTAAATGTTTCAAAGAAGGTTGTAAATATTGCCCTATGGTAATAATATCACAATCAACTGCTCTTAGATCGAGCATAACTTGTTCAACCTCCGCCTCACTCTCTCCTAAACCCGCCATAATACCAGACTTAGTATAAACCCAAGGAGCAATTTCTTTCGTAATTCTTAATAATTCCAGTGATCGATGATAATTTCCTTGAGGGCGTACTTGACGATAAAGACGAGCAATTGTTTCGGTATTATGATTTAATACTTCTGGATTACTTGCTAAAATAAGAGCAAGAGCATCCCAATTTCCGCACAAATCAGGAATGAGAATCTCGATAGTAGTTTGAGGTGATTTTGAGCGAATTTCATGGATACAGGCAACGAATTGACTAGCTCCGCCATCGGGCAAATCATCTCTATTAACTGAAGTAACTACTACATGATTTAAGTTAAGACGTTTAACAGCTTCTGCCAGTCGTAGAGGTTCTGATTCATCTAAAGGTTGAGGTTTTTTCTCAAAATCTATATCACAATAAGGACAAGCCCTAGTACAAGCTGGCCCCATAATTAAAAATGTAGCTGTCCCTACCGCAAAACATTCCCCAATATTAGGACAGGATGCTTCTTCACAAACCGTATTTAAACTTAAATCTCGCAAAATCTCTTTTACTTTGCCTACCCTCTCAAATTGAGGGGCTTTAACTCTTAGCCAGTCTGGTTTCACTGTCATTATTTTGTCTTATTTATTTTCCTCTTTTTTATTTTATCTCGCAAAAGTGCAAACAAGAAAAGCAAAACACCATCAAAAACGGAGAAGAAGGGATTTGAACCCTTGATGAGGCTATAAACCCCATAACTTCTTAGCAGGAAGCCGCTTTCAACCGCTCAGCCACTTCTCCAACAGATATTAAAGTATTCTAACAGAATTATGTAATTTCGTCAAGTAGGTAAATTAAAATCCTATTAATTCTGAATACCAATTTAATAAGAATTTACCATAAAAAAGATTAACAAAGGTAGCTAACGCTAAGAAAGGCCCAAAAGGAATATAGCCATTAAAATCTTTCTTGCCTAAAGAATTTATTATTTTGAGACTAATACCAATAATTGCACCAATGAGAGAAGCTAAAAAGATGGTAATTAAAATATTTTGCCATCCTACTAACCATACAGCAATCATAGCTGCTAATTTTGGATCGCCACCGCCCATGGCAGGTTTACCAAAAACGAAACTTCCAAAAATTAAAATAAAATCATATAACCAGATAGCCATAACCATGCTTAAAATACTGGCAAAAAGAAAATTTATCAAACCAGCAAAATTATTTTGGGTGTAACCTAAATAAGATTGAAAAATTAACCCAATAATTAAACCTGATTGAGTCAAGCTATTAGGTAAAATCATGGTATCAAAATCAATTAAAGCTAAAGCTAGAAGCCAACTAAGAAAAATACAATAACCAATAGAGAGTAATGTAAAGCCAAATTGAATAGTAACTAAAACAAATAAAATGCCTGTAATGGTTTCAATTAGGGGATAACGAAAGGAAATAGATGTTTTACACCAACGACAACATCCTTTTAACCATAGCCATCCGAATAGGGGGATATTTTCTGTTTTGCCAAGAGGATGAAAACATTTTGGGCAACGAGAAGGGGGATAAATTAAAGAAATTTTATTGGGTAGTCTATAAATAACTACGTTAAGAAAACTACCAATAGAAGCACCCAAACTAAAAATTAATAAGTAAGAAACAATATACACTATCATTTTATTTTAATGGTGAAGATTTAGAAATCTAATTTTTCGATAGGAATAAAGTTTTCCCAAGGTAATAATATTGCTTGTTGGCAAAATAATAATTGACCTCGATGAGTTTTTCTGTCTATAGCGACACCGATGGGATTTTTATTTGATTTTTGTCGATTGATTCGACAATAAGTATGGTAAATTTTTTGAGCAGATTTTACCAATTCCACATCATCGGCTAAACCAAAGAAATCATAAGGAGATTCCGATGTATTTATATTCTTTTCTACATATACCACGCCCATTACTCCGTTAACTTAAGATTATATTGCTGATAATTTAATTGATTAATTGATTACAGTTTTTAATTATAGTAATATTTTTTACTTAGTAAAATATTACTTCATTGAATTATTAAACTTTCTCACTTTTTACAAAAATACAAGAATGATAATTTAAGTTTTTTTCTCGATTTTATTTTATTTTCTATTATTACTAATAATTGTCTTATAATCTTATGTACACAATTTTTAAATTAAATATATAAAACTTTTTTATGGAGTCAATTAAGATTAAAGTACCTTTTGTTGATTTTGCATGGCAACATGAGACGCTACAAGAAAAATTTGATATTGCTATTGCTGAGGTGATGAAAAGGGGCGATTTTATTTTAGGGAAGGCAGTTAAAGAATTTGAGGATAATTTTGCCTTAGCTTGTGGAGTAAATTATGGAATTGGTGTAGCTTCGGGGACTGATGCGATCGCCTTGGGTTTAAAAGCTTGTGGTATAGGTATTGGAGATGAAGTTATTGTTCCAGCTAATACTTTTATTGCTACTGTTATTGGGGTAATTCAAGCAGGTGCAACTCCTATTTTAGCAGATTGCGATCGCCAAACGGCCTTAATCGATTTAAATTCTGCCGCTAAAGTTATCACATCAAAAACAAAGGCAATTATCCCCGTGCATTTATATGGGCAGATGGTTAATCCGAAAGAGTTATTAGATTTTGCGGATAAATATAATTTAATTATTTTTGAAGATGCAGCCCAAGCCCATTTAGCAAGTAGAGATGGTTTTGTAGCTGGAAGTATAGGTAAAGCAAGTGCTTTTAGTTTCTATCCGAGTAAAAATTTAGGGGCATTTGGTAACGGAGGCATGGTAGTTACCAGTGATGAAACAGTGGCCAGAAATATGCGTAGTTTGCGTAATTATGGTGCGCCTAAGAAATATTATCATACTGAATTAGGCACAAATAGCCGTTTAGATAGTATTCAAGCCGCTATTTTACAAGTAAAATTACCATTATTAGAAAAGTGGAATAATTTAAGAAATATAGCCGCTCAACAATATGAAGAATATTTAAAATCCTTAGAAGATTATGGTATATTTACCTTAAAAAATGATAGTGGAATAGGGCATATCTATCATTTATATGTGATTGAAATTAAAGAAAATTGTGCTTTAAATAGAGAGGCAGTTAAAATAAAATTAGCTCAAATGGGTATAGAGACTGGTATTCATTACCCTATACCTTGTCATTTACAACCAGCTTATAAATATTTAGGTTACAATCCAGGGGATTTTCCCCAATCTGAGCATTTAGCTAATCATATATTGTCTTTACCCATGTTTCCAGGCATAAGTCAAAATCAAATTGAATTAATAGGGGAATCTCTATTAAAATTAGTGAAACTATAAAATTTTTTTACTTAAATCTTATCAATAAATTATGCAGCTTACTAATAAATCTATTTGGCAATTAATGGAAGATAAATTTGATTATATTTTAATTGCTCTTTTATCTCTTCTTTACGCCCCTGTTTTAATTCACTGGTATGACGGTTGGTTGAACAAAGGTATTAACATTGAACATGAATATTTTAGTCATGGTTTAATTGGTTTTCCTTTTGCTATCTATATCTGTTGGGAAAGTCGTCATAAGTGGCAAGAGTTAAAAAATGTTTTTCATCCCTTGGGGGCTTTTTTAATTGGTATAGCTGGAATTTTTTATTTAACAGCTACTCCAGAATTTGTTAATCTATCTTTGCCTTTAATGTTAGTGGGTATTTGCTTATGGTTAAAAGGTTTTGACGGCCTAAAATTACATTTATTTCCTTTAATTTTAGTTGCTTTAGCTACTCCTAACTCCATCCCTTATTTACTAACTCCTTATACTTTACTTTTGCAACAATTCATTGCCTCTGTAGCTGGTTTTATTTTGATGCAGTTAGGCTTTAACGTTAGTGTTGATGGCATTTATGTATCTGTTGATGAGCGTTTAGTCGAAGTCGCTCCTTATTGTGCTGGTTTAAAAATGTTATTTAGTAGTATTTATGTCTCTTTAATGTTACTTTATTGGACTGGTAATCTTGGCGATCGCCAAAAGACGGTTTTATTATTAACAAGTGCAGTAATAGTAAGTATTATTGCCAATATATTTAGAAATGCAACTTTAGCATATTTTCATGGCACAGATCAAGAAGCAATGTTTGATTGGTTACACGAAGGCTGGGGAGGAGATGTCTATTCTACTATCATGTTAGGGATAATATTTTTAATCTTAAAATTTTTAGACAAATGGAATTTTACTTCCAAAAATATAGAAACTGTAACTTCAGAAAATGAAGAAAATGAAAACTTTGAAATCAGATTTTAACTCATCTTTAAAAATGGACAAGATGAACAAAAATAAAAACTTTTTACCTCAAATAATTATCTTAATTTTTTTATTAATTCTAATTATAATAGGAGTATTACCTGGGGTTGTAAAAGGAGGAAAGTGGGCTTGGTTAGATATAGGTGAAATCGATAATCAGAAAGCTTTTTTAACAATTAGAGATAAAGGGCTTAATCTTCCTCAGTGGCAAGAAAAACAAGGCGGAAAAATTGAGATAGGAGATAAAAAATGGTTTTTTCAAAAACTAAATAAAGGCGAACAAAAAATCTTTTTATTAACATTATCTCAAGAATATTATCGAGATCATCCTACCGTAGAATGGACGGATTTGAGTAAAAGTAACATAGAAGTATATTTCTGTACTCAGCAATTACACGATGTGATGAAAATAACCCCTCAAAAATTAGGCATCAATTCATCTTTTGCCAACATAAAAGAGGCTTTAGCTAAAAATACTTTAACCAAAAATGATTTAGAAAAAATCTTAAATCAATTACCCGACTTTTGTGAAAGTAACTTTAGCATTATCTCCCACAATAACAAAATGTTCCTCACTCGTACTCAAGACTTTAAAGATTGGAAAACAGACTCATTTAAAACCTTAAAAGTAAATCTTGGTGATGGTGAAATCATTAAAACCCTCTTTTTTAGAGGCAGAAATCGTCGAGAAACTTTTGCTGTTTTACAATGGTATGCTTGGGAATCTGGTGGTAATTTCGCTCCGAAAAAATGGTTTTTTGCTGACTTAAAAGCACAATTAAAAAAACAACGTCTCGGTTGGGTAGCAGTATCTCTTAGAATCCCGATCGAAGTTCTAGGAGATATTGATACAGTCAAACCTTTAGCCGAATCCTTAGTTATCGATATACAAAAAGCTATCAAAAATCAAATACGTCCTAATTAATTGTTTATTTTTAACAGTTATTATGGTTAGATTAAATCAAAATTATTTATTTTAATTTCTAAGAAAAATGTTCTATCGTTTTAAATTTTTACAAATAACAAGTTTAACGTTGATTTATTTGATTCCCATGGTAATAAGCCTTACCAATTCCCAATTGGCGATCGCCAGTGTAGAAAAAACGAAACAAAATTATCAAAAAAATAACAGTAATTCCTTAGCAATAAAAGGGAATAAACAATTATCAATAGATCAAAATGATAGTAAAATAGAGAATCAACCAACCCAAAATAGAACTTTTGACGAATCAACCCCAATTCCCGAAGGTTATCAAAGAAAAACCTTTTCTGATGAAGGAAGTTCCTTATTTAATAATTATCGTCTTGATTTTGGGGATGGCATTACCGTTAATGTAGAAAGATTCCCTGAATTTAACTTTATCGCTACCCTTGACGGAGATGGCAATATATTCGTCCCCCTTTTAGGACGAATCTCTGTAAGAGGAATGACATTAGAAGAAGTAGAAACAAAAATTAGTTACGAATTAGGGCAACGTTTTTTACAACAAAAACCCCAAGTAGCTGCATTTTTATCAGGGCAAAGACCAATCACCTTAACAGTTATGGGAGAAGTTTTTAAACCGGGTTACTACAGTATAGGGCAAGGAACGCCTATGAGTACCATTTTAAATTTAGCAGGAGGTTCTACCGACAACGCCGATTTAAGATCAATAATTATCAAACGAACTTTAATAGATGGCACAGTTATAGAAGAAAAATTAGACTTATATACCCCTTTAATCGCTGGGGGGAAAGAGCCAACTATCAGACTACAAGCAGGAGATGCGGTAATTATTTCTAAATTAGAAATAGGAAAAGAACAAAATTACGATCGTGTCTTTGTATCTCGTACCAGTTTACCACAACAAACTATTACCGTTAGAGTAGTATCTCCTATTCAACCAGCTGGTTCAGCCTTACGTAATATAGTATTACCTAGCGGTAGCACCTTTTTAGATGCCGTAGCTCAATTACCCGAATTTGTAACCTTATTATATAAAAATGATGTTACACTAATGAGATTTGATGCCGAATCGAGTAAAGTAGTAACTCAATCCTTAAACGTAGTAGAAACAGTGCAAACAGGGGATATTAATCAAAATATTCCCTTAAGAAATAATGATGTAATTATTGTGTCTCGTACCCTTTTAGGTAGGGTATTAGCAGCAATTCGGGTATTAACACAACCGATTAGAGATGTATTTGGATTTACTGATTTTATTTTTAATAACAATAATTAACTATTAAATATTAACTATTCACAATTATGGCTTTACCTATTGTTAAAAGATTTTTAATTTCCTTAGATGAAAATAAGTACTATGGTTTATTAGCTTTTTTTCTGATTTTAGGAATTTCAGTGGTAGTCGCTTTACAGCCAAAAGAAGACAATACCCCAAAAGACTTTGTTTCTAGGGGCAGACTCTCTTTTAACAGTCCCCCACCAACTTTTACTGTAACAGGTCAAGAACTACAAATTCAAGGTCAATCCGTTAACTTAAATACTCTTCTTTCCCCTACTGTTTTAGAAAAAGTAGCCCAAAGATTACAACTAAATTTAACAGAAACAGAAGAAATTATTACGAAAAAAAGATTAAATATTATCGTCCCAGAAGCAGATTCGCCAGAAGCGAAAAAAGAAGCAGAATTGGCTAATCAGTTAATAACTTTAGAGTATAAAGACCCCAAAGATCCAGATCGAGCTTTATCAGTTTTAAATGTTTTTATGGAAGAGATGATTAATGAAAGTTATCGCATTAATACAGCTCAATTACAAAGTAGAGTACAAAATTTGCAACAACGTTTAAATCTAGTGCAAAAAGATTTGAATAAAGCAGAAGAAGAATTTTATAAATATATTACTACTGATGGTGCTGCTTTATTATCGATTCAAGATGGTAGTCTTTTCGGGGGTATTACCAGTTCACAACAGCAACAAAGACAGTTAAAAGTAGTTTTATCAGGTATTGAAGCAGAAATCAAAACTTTAGAAAAACAATTAGGGTTAAATCCAGAGGAGGCTTATACTTCAGCTGCTTTAAGTGCTGATCCAATTATTGCTAATTTACGGGCTTTAATTTTACAAACCGAAATAGATTTGGATTTATTGCAAAAAGATTTACGTCCTGAACATCCTCGTATTTTAGAATTGAAAAAGCAAAAACAAGTTAATGAAGAATTAATGGAAAAAAGGGCCAAAGAAGTTATTGGTAATGACGGTGTTTTTAAACCAGCTTCTAAAGAGATTCGTCAAAATAGCAATTTAGACCCTGCTAGACTTGATTTAGCTTCAAGATTAGTAGCTTTACAAGCCCAGAAACAGTCTATTCAACGTCAATTAGAGTCAGTAACGACCATTGAGAAAAATTTGCGTACTGAATATGAGTTATCACCTAATAAACAAATTAAACAAACTCAATTAATTCAACAAGTTCAAAGTCAACGAATTTTGTATCAAACTATTTTTGCGGCTTTATTAGATGCCCAATCGGCCGAGGCTGAAACTGGTAGTAGTTTAACTATGGTTCAATCCCCTTTTATTCCGCCTGTTCCTCCTGTTAAGGTTTCTGCTTTGAATCCTAGTTTAGTTATTTTAGGGGGAGCTGGTATTGGCACATTAGCAGCTTTAGGTTTAATTTTCTTATTGGCTACTTTAGACGATCGCCTCCATTCTCAAGAAGAAATTCGAGAATCTTTATCAGATCGTGCTATTCCTATTTTAGCTGAGTTACCCATCATTCAAACTTTATCTTCTTCGGGTTTAAGAGTACCTATTTTAGTTAATACCAATTCTGGTTATTTAGCTTTTTATGAACGTTTTCGTAGTAATATTCGGCGTTTAGGAGCTGAAGGCACAAAAGTTATTTTAATGCTTAGTGTTAGTAATGGGGAGGGTAAAAGTGTTACTTCTTATAATTTGGCGATCGCCTCAGCTCACGCTGGAAAAAGAACTTTATTAGTAGAAGCGGATTTACGCACTAATGACCAAGGTTCAAGAAAATACTTTAATATTGAACCAAATCGAGAATCTATGGTTAATCCCGTCAGTTATTACGATTTACGCAACGATTCTATTAGTTTAGTTCCAGAAATTGAAAATCTATATATTTTACCCAGTCCAGGACGACAAGATCAAGCAGCGGCTATAATCGAATCTAACGAAATGCAACGATTTTTAAAAGATGTACGCTCTCGTTATGACATGGTAATTATTGATACTCCTTCTATTTATCGTTGTAATGATGCCCTATTACTTGAGCCTTTTGTTGATGGCATCGTAGTGGTAACTC
>CAZWLZ010000010.1:0-23145 GCA_964634505.1 uncultured bacterium
CAAACGTAGGGGAACTTTTTCTCATGTCAACGGCAATGTCTAAAATTTCGCCTACTACAACTCGTACTAATTTTGCTTGAGGTTGTTTAATTTGATAGTGTAATCCTCTTAATACATTTTGACAAGATTTTGAGTGATTATCTTGAACGAAATTAGTTTTTATACCTGTTTGTTCGCTGAAACTTTTAGCATTAAAACTTTCAAAAAAAAAGCCTCTTTCATCTCCAAATATTTTTGGTTCAATTATTAATATATCAGGTATTTTTGTTGCGGTAATTTTCATAGTTTATTACTTGATAGTTTTGATTATAAGGACTTTTAGTTATTATTTATTAATGAAAATTATAGATTAATTTGTTCCTATTCTAACTTTTTGGGTATAATCTTTAGGTTTAATTTGACGAAATATATCCAGGGAAATTTGACGGATATTGGACGGGAAATAAGATAAAATTAATCCGAATAAACTACGAGAAGAATTACCCAATATTTTTTGAGATTCTAATAATAATTTTCGCCCTTCTTGACTATCCCCATTTTCAATTAATCTTAATCCTAAGTCTTGTTGTGTATTTGCTATTTTTTTCTGTTTTGAATTTTCCCATAAAATACTATCAAATTGATAACTTTCATAACAAAATAATTTAGCTTTTAAAAAATGTAAACTTTGTTTTAAACTAACTTGATTACCATGAAAGCGATATTCCATTAATAATTCAGGCAGAAAATAACCGATCGCCTCGTCTAACGCCAATCTTACTAATAAGTCAAAATCTTCACAGCCATCAGCTTCAGGGCGCATATAATCAACTTTTTCTAAGCATTTTTTTCTAAAAAGGGTTGATCCTACTTGCAGACTTTGATATTCAAAAGTTTCGGTTAATAAGTCCTTAATTATTCCCTCTTGAATTTTATCTTTACCCCATTTTTCACTATTTTCTCTGGTTGCTGATTCATTTCTTCTATTGTTTGCATCAATTATCCAATGATTTGTACAAACAAAATCAACGTTTTTATTATTATCTAAAATGGCGATCGTTTTACTTAAAAATTCCTTAGTAATGGCATCGTCATCATCAAATTTAATAAAATATTCCCCCTGAGATTGGGCAAAACCAGAACGCATATTTTTGCTACGGCCAATATTCTGAGGATGTCTTAAATATTTGATGCGATGATCATTGAATTGACGCACTATTTCTGGAGTATTATCGGTTGAGGCATCATCACAAATGATTAATTCAAAATCTTGATAACTCTGATTCAAAACACTGTTAAGAGAATACTGTAAGTAATTTGAGCGATTATAAGTAGGAATACAAACACTAACCTTCGGCATAAAATTTAATTAGAGTAATAACCAATAATGATCAACTTAAGACAACATCAATATAGTATTAGATATTGTCCTAATTTGATCATAAAATCTAGCTAATTTTTGTCTCTTTTTGATCTATTTTTAAAGTAATAAAATTCCTAAAATCTTTTTGCTAAGCAAAGACGGGCTAGAAGCCCATCCCACAGTTTCTAAAGCACTTATTGCTTATGAAGAAGTTAAATATTTTTTACACTGGTGCTAGTTTTACGTCTAGCAGGGGGAGTTTGTAAAGGTTGCTTAGAATCATTTTGGATTCTATCTTTAGCTTTAGAAGCACTACGGCGTAAGGCTTGAAGACGTTCATCATATTTCTTTTTATCTTTACGACTAGGGCTTGATTCCATTAATGTTTTAAAGGCACTACCAAGACTTTTATAAGCATTAGGCAAAGTATAACCGAAACGAGTAGCTAATTGGATCGCTTTTTCATCAGCTTCGATCGCCTCTGATAAGGTTTTATCGCCACTATTTTTTTTCCATAAACGATAACCAGAAATGCCACATAAAGACAAAGCTAATAATAATAATAAACCATCTTGAACCCAAAGTTCGCCAACAGCACCCCCTAAACCGATGGCTAAAGCTGCCATTTCCCAACCTTCTCGAGGAATAGTATCATTTTGGATTCGGGCGACTTCATGCCAAAATAAGAGATTGCGTTGATCGATCGCCAAATTTTCCCATTTTGCTAAGTCAACTTGAATTTCGATTTCATCTTTGCCTAATTCTTCACTACGAATCAAGGGAGGATTAATTTCCGTCGAACCTTCAATCATAACCCAACTTTGTAACTCAGGGGGTAATAAAGTTTTTAAACGTCTTAATTCATTCATTTCAGCTCGGGCAGATGTGGTATAAGATGTCATATATTGATTATTTAAAATTTACTTTCTTATTAAACTATTCTATTCTATGCTATTGATAATTGAGTTTAAAAAGTAACTTTAACATGGAACGTGGTTTATTGTGGCTTCCTTTGCTGATAATCTTTTTTTGGCTAGTATTTAGTGGCAAAAATGAATTTAAAAAAGTTCAACATTATGAACTTTGGGCGAAAAATTTTGATAAGTCTAAGTATGATATTTATGCAGTTTTAGGACAAAAAAATGACTTAATTACTTGGGGTAAACCTACTAAATTTGGTATTATTAATCTGGCTACTTTTTCTTTGCATAATGTAATTAATATTAATCTTTTAGTTAATGATCAAAAAGTAGAATTAAATCACTTACCCCTTAAAGGTAAACCTTCTTTAGAATTTATTTTTAATGAAGTTGAAGTTATTAAAATTCCTTTTACTCAAATTGATTTAGCTGCAAAATGGTTAACTTTTCTTACTCAAATTAAGTCTGTTTAATTAAGATAAAACTTGTTAATATTTAAAGGTAAATTTTTAATAAATTAATTGATGAGAAATCAAAAAATATGAATGTGATGAGAATTTTGGCGATCGCCAAAAATGGATTTAAAGAAGTAATTAGAGATAAAATTTTATATGTAATTGGAGTGTTTGCATTACTGTTAATAATAGCCTCCAGAATCCTACCACAAATTGCCGTTAGTACAGATGAAAAAATACTTTTAGACTTAGGAATAGGGGCAATTAATGTATTCGGAGTTATCATTTCTATCTTTGTAGGTACAAATTTAATTAATAAAGAAATAGAAAAAAAAACCTTATTAATCTTAATACCAAAACCGATTACAAAAACAGAATTTATTATCGGAAAACATCTAGGATTAACCGCCGTAATTGGCGTTTTAATCTCAGCCATGACAATCATTTATTTTGGCTTAATGAGTTTTTTAAAGATCAATTATCCCTTCAATAGTTTATTAATAGCAATCTTATTTTTATTATTAGGATTAACCTTATTAATTGCTATTGCGATTATGTTTAGCGTTTTAACCAGTTCAATTTTAGCGACACTTTTAACCTTTGGAGTCTATATTATGGGCAACTTAAGTAGAGACTTATTAAAGTTAGCTGAAATTACGGAAAATCCAGCTATTCAAAAGTTAACAAAAACTCTTTTTTTAGTATTACCTGATTTACAAAAATTTGATCTTAAAAATGAAGCAGTTTACAATATTTTACCTTCTACAGGAGAGTTAATTAGTACTGTTATTTATGGATTTTTATACATTACTATTTTATTGACTCTTACTATTTTGATTTTTTCACGTCGTCAATTTTAATCAATGGAGAATAACTCTTTTTTTTTAGATACGTCACATTTTTTTGTTAATTTTACCCAAGAAATGAACAAAAATATTCCCCTCGATCAATTTTTTCCTACTACTTTAAATTTAATTTGTCAACAGTTTTCTTTTACTTGTGCTTGTATTTTTTTAGAAAATATAAAGGTAAAAAAAGATGAAAATTTAATCCTTGATAATTATTTCGTCTCCCCTAATTTTTATCAGTATCACCAAACTTTACAACCATTTCAATATTTTAATTTTTATTATAATTGTGATTTAACAAAAGGGAAAAGTATCTCTTTAACTTTAAAAAATCAAAATTTACCTACTCATATTCTAAATATTTTAAATCAACATCAATTAACAAATTTAGTTTTTATTCCTCTTCTTTATCAAACTAATTATTACGGTACAATTATTTTTTATCAACATCATTCTGATTTTATTTTATCAGAAAATAACCTCAAATTATTGATGGCGATCGCCATTAACTACAGTATTTTTTTGAATTTAAAACAACAAGAAGAAATTAATAATAATTTAAAAAAAAATGATTCAAAATACGAATATTTATTACAAATAAATCACGATTTAAGAACACCAATTACGGGAATAATTAGTTTTTCTCAAATGTTAAAAAAGCAAATATATGGAGTATTAAATAATAAACAATTAGAATATATTACCAGTATTTATGAATCAGGAAATTACTTATTAAACTTAATAGATAATATTTTGGATTTAATTAAATTAGAAGTTAATCAAGAAACCTTATTTCTTGAAAAAATAGAAGTAGAAAAAATCTGTCAAACTTCTTTATCTCTAGTGCAACCATTGGCTATAACAGAAAATTTAGATTTAAAATTATGTATTAATACTAATGTTAATTATTTTTATGGAGATAGTCAAAAAATAAAACAAATTTTGATTAATTTACTTTCAAATGCAATTAAATTTACTCCCAAAGGTACAATAACTTTAACAGTTTCTCAACAAAAAAAACAGGTTAAATTTTCTATTGTTGATACAGGAATTGGTATTAATAAAAATGATCAAAAAAGATTATTTCAACCCTTTACCCAACTTACAAATATTTTACAAAAAAAATATAAAGGCACTGGTTTAGGATTAGCTTTATCCATGAAATTGGCTAAACTTCATGGCGGTAATATTACCTTACAATCTGAAGAAGGAAAAGGAAGTTGTTTTACCGTATCTTTACCAATTAATGACACTTCTTCAAACTTGAATTTTTTGAGTTAAATTTTCTTGTTTTATCCTAAGTAGGCAAAGAAAAGACTCACTAGATAGCGAATCGGAGAATAATCAATGCACTTGACGGCAAATTAGTTGTAGATTGGGTTTCGTGACTCAACCCAACCTACATAAGCATATATTGCAAAAGAAATTTAATTTGTTCAATTGTACCAGCTGAAACGATTATACAAGGATAAACGGCTTTACCCCATAAAGGATGAATTAATCCACATTTATTTTTTTCAATGGCAAAAGAAGGTAAATATTTATTAACTATTTTTTGAATACTAAAAAATTTTTGTCCTTTTTGAGAAAATAAAGGGAAACCATCTTTTGGACAAATAATTTCTGATAAAATATTGTGATCATTACTTTGATTATAAAAATTGAATCCTAATTTATTAAACTTCAATAATAATCGATCTTTTTCTAATTGTTCTAATTCTAAATTACTTCCATCTAAAGGATATTTACATTCAAAAAAAATAAAAATAATTGTGTTAATTGAATACTGCCAATTTGGCAATAATTTTTGTTGATATTTAATTAAAAAATCATCTTTATTGATAATAGATTTAATATATAAATCTATACCTAAGTTAGTATCTGAATCGATCAATTTGTTTATATCATTAAAGATAATCATATTTTTTTAAGTAATTCCAAGTTAATTCAATACCCTGTGTTAAACTAACTTTGGGTTGCCAATTTAAGTATTTTTTTGCCTTAGAAATATCAAGAAAATTAATAGGGACATCTTCATTTCTAGTAGCTAAATAATTGACCTCAAAATCGCAATTAATAACAATTTTTATTTCTTCAATTAAATTATTAATACTAATACCTTTTCCACTACCAATATTAAAAATATGTTCAGATAAATTGGTATTTTGAGTTAAATAAAGAGCATCAATAACATCACTAATATAAACATAATCTCTCATGGAATTACCATCACCCCAAATATTAAGAGGTAAACCTTTTTTTATGCGATCTAAAAAGATAATAATTACACCTATTTTTCCTAAGGGATTTTGTCCTTCTCCGTAAACATTAGCTATTCTTAAAACAGAATAATTTAAGTGGTGTAAATGATGATATAAACTTAAATATTTTTCAATAGTTAATTTCGTAATTCCATAAGAGCAAATTGGATCAGTTGGATGATCTTCTGTTATTGGTAAAAATTGAGGAACACCATACACCGTACCACCTGAAGAGGTAAAAATAATTTTTTTAACTCCATTTTCTAGGCAAATATTTAATAAATTTAAAGTATTAATAATATTATCATTGACATCAATAAGAGGATTTTTATTAGATGTACTAGGAGTAGTTGTACTAATTAAATGATAAACTAAATCGACATTTTTTAAGGCTTTTTTTAAGGTTTCAATATTAGCAAAATCTCCATAAATATATTCAATATTAGGCAATTCTGGACAGTGAAAAGTCATCGAACGATTATAAACAATTATTGATTCGTTTTTACTTAATAAAAACTTTGTTAAGTTATAACCAATAAATCCATTGCCACCTAAAATTAAAATTTTCATTGATTTTATCTAATTTAATTAATATTTTATAATTTATCATCAGCAAAGTAATTAATTAACCTAAGTTGCTATTTATAGAATCTATTTTGTATTTAGTAAAAATGGCGATCGCCTCTGAACTAAAGATCAATTAAGCCTGTTGAAATGGGTTGGCATAGAAACTATTATTAAAAGCGGTACTTTTTGCATTATCACCATAGGTTATTCCTTTTATTTGATTTTTAGTAAAATCATTGCCTTCAATTCGTATTTGAGTTGCACCCCCTGCATAAATTCCTGTCATATTTTTATAAAAAATATTACCTGCTACTATACCCTTACAGCCTTGACAATAAATTCCTGCACCAAAAATGTTTTTACTTATATCGTGTTTTAAAGCACCAGAAAAATGACAAGATTTAATCTCTATTTCACCGCCTCTAATGGTAACTAAATTAGCAGGATTTTCTCCTTGATGCTCTAAACTTAGACTTTTTAAAATTAATTTTCCTTGCCCTATAAAATTTAAGGCACAATTCCTAGCTGTTGAGATAATTTTGGTATTCTGATAACCCCTACCCATAAGTTCTAAAGAGCGATCAATCGTAATGGTATTACTGATAAAATAAGTTTCGGATTTTAAAACAATTTTACTTTGCCCCGATGCTAAAATTTGCTCTAAATCTTTATTATTAACATTTCTTCGTATATCTTCTTCTGTCTCAACTGTGTTAGGGATATCCTGTTCAAAAATGTCCCTGTTTACTTTCGTTTGCTGATTTGATTGATTTTGCTCAGAAATAGGAGTGTTGCCATAAATCGCAGCACCATTGGCGATCGCCAATTCTGGATCATCAACATAAAGAACAGAACAACCGAATTTTTGTTCTAAAGATTTTTTAATATAAGGAATACGAGTACTTCCACCCACTAATAAAAGTCGATTTACTTGCGTCCAATCAATACCAGATTGTTGTACTAATTGATTACATAAACTACAAGTTTTATCAATATAAGGCTTAATCAGTTGCTCAAATTTTTAGCACGAGTAAGGATATAAGGCTCAGTTAATTGCAAAGAAGGCAACATTAAAAACTCTTCAATTTCATCAGCTTGACTTAATTGATGTTTAACATCTCGATAAAATTCTTGTAACTGAAATTTGGTTAATAAAGCAGCTCGATCATTTCGTCCGCTTTGGAGTAACTCTAAAGTAGGATCATTTTGAAGATATTGCTTAAAATCTTTGTCAATTTCGGCCTCAAAATCAATACCGCCACATCGTCCATCACCCACAGGCTGAGTAAGTAGTTTATAGCTAATTCCTTGTTTTTGAATTAAAGCTGCATCAAAAGTACCTCCCCCTAAATCATAAACTAAAATAATTTCTCCTTCTTTAACTTGATGCCCTAATTGTCCAGCTTGAGAATAATAAATGGCGGCTGCCACTGGTTCGTCTAAAATTTCTATTTCCGTAAAATCTGCTTTTAAAGCGGCTTGTTTCATCAATTCTCTTTTATTACTTAGATAAGTAGCAGGTACGGTAATTACTACCGAATTAAGAGGAATGTTAACAATTTTTTCAGCTTCTTTTTTTAAAGTCGATAATATTTTAGTAACTAAGTTCTCAGGTAAAAATTCTTGTTCGCCTAAAAAATAAGGTACTTTACCCCCTAAATCTCGTTTAAAATTACTTTTGTAACCAGTGGGATTTGCTTTACGAGCATTCTCGGCTGCTAAACCGATTAAAATTTCGCCTTTTTTGGTAAGACAAATACTAGAAGGAAAACAAGACATTTGAGAATTTGAAGGTTCTTTAACAGGGCGTAAAACACCGTCAATAAATAAGGCTGCACTAGAGTAAAAAGTCCCGAAATCGATCCCTAATTTCATATTTTTTTTGAATGTTTCTTAATATCTTTTTTTGAATATTGAAAACAATAAGTAAAAGTCTAAAAAAAATTCACTTAATTTTCATAACTGTAAATAATTACTTCTTGAGGACGAATTAAACTACCATCAAAAATATAGCCTGGTCTAACTGTTTGATAAATTATCTCATCTTGAGTAGAATCGTTGGTTATTTCTGTAGAAACAATTTTATGTCTATCGTAGTTACAATGACCAGTATCTTCAACTGTAGTGATTCCTTCTTTTTCTAAGATTTTACCTAACTTTTGATCAAGAATTTGTAAGGCTTTTCTATCAGCTGATTGATTTTCTTCGGACGAGGAAGCTACTAATACCCAATCTCTTAATTTGATTAATTCTTGAGCTATGGCTGATGGCTTTTTTTCAATAGATTCGATTTTATTTTCAGTAATTAAAGGTTGTTCTATTTCTGACGGAGCAAAACTTTCCTTGATAATAGATATTTCCTCTAGGGGGTTAATTATTGTTTCGGTGATGGTTTTTTCTTCTATTTTTACTGATGATTTTGGTGTTGTTTCAGTTTTTTTATTTTTACTATCTTTAGGCTTATAGTCAATATTTTGATTACGTTTTTGTTCTAATAGGCGATCGGAAAGTAAACAAATGTGATTTAAACTATCGATTAAAGAGGTTTCATTCTCATCATTATTATCTATCGGTGTTAATCCATTGAGTTGAAGTAAGTTATTTTGTGCCTGTAAAGCTAATTCTTCGGCTTCTTCTCTTTCTTTTTCTTTAAAAAATGGAAAAATTAAGTTCATAATTTCTTCTAATTTCATATTAAAACTTCTTTTTTTTGTTAGGATTTTTTAAATTATTTTTTTTAGTTATGTATAGTAGAAAATAGAATATTTCGGACAATTTAATCCCCCTAACTCTCTTAAAAAGGGAGAAAATAAGAAAAAACAATGTCTTAACTAACTTCCTTTCTACTATGATAAATTCTCTTTCAATTAGTAGGCTGTGTCCACCCTACTTTTTTACAAGATGCTATTGTTTTTGTCTGAGTTGATAGAATAAACGTTCATAAGAACGGGCTAAGATTCTAGCCGCATGGATAGTATCATTATTCCCTGTGAAGCAATCATTAGCTCTATTTTGCCAATATTGAATTTTTTCCTTTGCTAGGATAATCATTTCTTCATTACTTGCAGTTTCATCAAGTCCTAGTTTTTCTGCGAAAGAAATACCTTTTTCTCCTGTTACCTGTAATAGCTGGTCTATTTCGGTTTCAGTAAGTTCAAGTTTTTCTTCGTAATAACTGCGTAGTATGTCTAATTCTTGAAAAGATTGCTCTTCGCAACGTAAAGTATCAAATTGGCTACAAATTTCTTCTAAGATTTCTAATGCTTGTCCATTTAATCTCTGTTTTTCTTGGTAATAAAGATTGTTAATATCTTGCAAAGCCTTACCTAATTTGATTAATAAAGCCCGATCGCCAAAATGTGAAAGCAAAAGATGACGCAATTCGACTAAACCACTATCTTGAATTAGTTTTTCGCCCAACTCTTCACAATTTTTAACTGAATGAATATAGTCATAAGCTCGGATAACTCCATAGAATCCAAGATGTTCAGCTAATTTTTTTCGTTGTTCAAAAGTTGTATTAGTGGCGATCGCCTTTTCATCTTTAATAAAAGTGTCATTTCGGCGAGTTAATTTAGCAAAATCTACTGCTGAAAGTTTCCCCAATTCTACTAGCGTATCCCAATGTTCTAAAGTTAAGGTTTTTGCCCCTAATCCTAGTAAGCCACAAACAGGTTGAATCGTATAAAATAAACGACGAACTTCATTGTGCAATCTTTGGGCAATAATTTTACCTCGTTCTAAAGGATTAGTAATAGAGCGATCGCCAATATAAAAATCAACTTTAGTTAAAACACCAATAGCATTAATAGGGGTTGTATTTCCCCCCAAAGGTCCTTGTAATTGTTCAATGGTTTCGGCATCAAATGCCCCTAAACTTTGACTGAATAAGTAAAGAACGGCATCCGCATTATCAGCTTCTCTTTTGGTTACTTCACTCATTTCTTTGCCGTGCATTTGCAAGAAATTTTTAGTATTATCCGAGTCATCTTCATAAACAGAATTAAGTCCGGGAGTATCAATAATATTAAGGGTTTTGAGAATTTTATTAGGATAAAAAACTTCAATATATTTGATACTCAAAAGATAGTCTTGATTTTCCTGCGCACGTAATGTAAGGGCTTCTAAATCAGCAAAAGATTTTTCTTCAGGGGACTTATTTTCATCTTTAAAATGAACAATAATACTTTTTTGATCGGCATATTTTAACCAATTAACATTAAAAGTAGCTTCTACTGAGCCCATCGCTACTACTGATTGTTCTAATAAAGCATTCATTAAAGTTGATTTTCCAGCCTTAATTAAACCCACGATCGCCACTCTCATGGGGTCTTTTAGTCTTTGCTGACTATTCTTTAAAACTCGATGCAACCTTTTGAGAGGGTAAATATTAGCTGTTTTGGCGATCGCCATTTCAAATAATTGATCAACCTCTGTGGTAAGAGGTTTTAAATTGGGATCAACCATCGGCAAAATCTCCATTATCACCCTTATTATTAGCTGTGGTAGTAGCTTTTGGCGTTTTGGGTTGTGAAACGTTATTTGATGATGACATGACCGAATTAGCTAAATTTTCAACGAATTGTTGAATCTGATTAATTTTAGCTAAAGGTTGTTGTAATTTTTTAGCATTCTCAACCCCTTGAACTTGAGAGACTTTACGAGCTTGTTGCAAGGCATCAAGAGTTTTATCATAACTATCTTTTTGCTGTTTAATTTGTTCATTTAATTCATTGCGGATAGATATTTGTAAAGAATCAATTACCTTGGTAAGAGCCTTATTACAAAGCATTTGACTATCTTCAAGATAAATTTTTAAAATTTTACGAATTTCTATTTTTGCGGAATCTTGATCTTGTTTCGGAATTTGTTTAATTCCATCGATTGCACCTTTTGCACCACCACCAATACCACCTATAGCTGATCCCCAAGAAGCACCGGCGATCGCCCCTGGTATCGCTCCCACACCACCAGCGAAAAATCCAGCTACCGCACCGCCAATACCGCCCAAAAGTCCACCAATAAAACTACCAGCACCAGCATTAAAGATACCAGAACGCCCAACAGTCATACTTTTATCCACCAGACTAGTTTTTTTGATTTGGATGTCTTCTAGTCGAAATTTCGCCTGTTGGTGACCTAAATCACTAACACTAAAAGGATCAAAATATAACCCTGTTTGTTCTTCTAATTCCCCATATAAATCAGCCGCTTGAGAATTTACCTCTTTTGCCAATTTAAACATCATGCCGTCAATATCAGCTTCAAGTAAAGTAGCAATTTGTTGAGGATTTTTGAGCAAATTTGGATCATTTAGATACTTTTCTGATTGACGTTGTAATTTGACAAATTCCTCTTTAAATTGATATTGAGTATCACTGGTAATAGTTCTTAAACCATCTGCTAGAGAGGTTTTCCATTCAGCATTATCTTGTAAAAAACTTCTTAAGTCTTGTTGAGTTTTTTTTATTTTTTCTTCCCATTGATTTAATTCTTCTTGGCTACGTTGTTGATAAGATTGAAATTCAGTTTCTAAAGGACGTTTAATTTGAATTAAAATTCGTCCTAAATCGCCTAAGGCTTTTATTAATAAAATTTGTCCTCGATTTTCTTTAACTAAAGTCCATACTGTTTCTTGTAATTGAGGAAAATAACTATTCTTTAAATCTTCATCATCTTGATCTTGAAGATAATCTTGTTTAGCTTGACTAGAAACGGGAATAATACAAATTTCGGTAGCAGGTTTATTAAGAAGTTTTGCTAATTTTTCTCGGTTGCTATTAACTATATTTTCATATTCTATCATCGTGTCAATTTTAGTAACCACAAAAATTAAATTTTGACAATGAGGAATAATTCTGTCTTGAATAAAGTTTAATTCTTCAACTTTGAGGGGCGATAAAACATCACTAACGAACAAAATTACATCAGCATTAGGTATATAGGAATAAGTCACAGCAGTATGTTCAGGGTTTATACTACCAGTGCCGGGAGTATCAACTAAAACTAAGCCTTCTTTTAATTGAGGATTAGGGGATTCAATCCTTAAGATTCTCGCATTTTTGGAATTATTTTTGTTTCCTTGTTCGGTTACATAGTCTGGAATTTCTGCTCGGCTAATCTGTTTGGTGGTGGAATTTTCTCTATCTCCTAAGATGACTGAGATTTTTTCTTCTTTGCCATAGGTAATCTCGGAAATCATATTGGTAGCAATATCTACATTGACAGGAAATAAATTAGTTTCATCAATAAAGGAATTAATTAAGCTAGATTTTCCTTGTTTAAATTCGCCACAAATAACAACGTACAGTTTTTCTTCTATTAAACGTTTTTGGGCTTTTTCTAAGGCTATTACTAAATTATCATCTTGTTGATTTTTAGCTATGGCTATCGCTTCTTGGAAAAATTGAACTACTTGTTGTTTTTGTTGTTGATAGGTAAGCATAATTGTATTTTTGTTTATTTATTTATTGGTTGGTTTCTTTAAGTTAAATGTTGAAAAATTAGTTATTTAAAAACCGATCGCCAAATTTAGGACTTAAAATACGATAATAAGGAATCAAAGCAGGTTCGATTAAAAGTGATAATAATTGACTAAAACTAGCTTCCCATTGAGATGATAAAGTTTCTTTTTTTGCTAATGCTAGAAACATTTGATCATACATTTCTAATAGTTGTAAGCGTTTTTGTTGATATTCATTAACAGTCATTTTTGCTAAAGCCTCATGAGGAAAAGTGCCTATTTCCCCTTCCCATAAAACTTCTGTCCATTCTTTACCCGGTTCGTCTTTACGAAACATCAAATTTACATATTCTACGGCTACCTGATTTTCCCAATTAACGGTAATGGTAGCAAAAGGTGGATATAAAAGAGTTTTACCTTTTTCTGAAGTAGGTTTAAAACCGAAGCAAGGTAAAATTGCATAAACTTTATCCTTTCTACGCAAAGGAATGGGGAAACCGATACCAGCTTCTTGAGGAATCAATTGACGAAATAAATCAGTTTTACGAATATTCTTTAGTAATTTTTCTGTTTGACAGTCGTTTGTAGTCATCATTTTTTTTACTAGGTTTTATTAATAATCATCTTCAGATGACTTTTGCTTCCAATTGGTGGGCAATGCCCACCCTACTTTTTTTGTGGTTTAAATTATGTTTTGCTGTATTCTTCTAAGGATTCATTCGCTAATTTGGCTGCTTTTTCTCTATTTTCAGCTTCTTTTTTCGCATATTCCAGCGTTTTATCAAAATTGCCATCTTTAGCATAGGAATTTTTCTCATATTCTGCACTTTCGGCACGTAAATCATATTGATGACTTTCCCAAGCCTTACTATCACCAGCCGATACACTACCAACTGTTGTTTGCTCAACATTAGGATCAATTTGTGCATATTCGACATTTTCAAGCGATTTTCCTGTGGTTGATACCATAAAATTATCACTATCTTCCCAAGCCTCTACAAAATTGTCTGCCGGTATTTTTAAACCCATGCCATCTTCTCTACCCGGATCATTTATAATTACCATGGGATTGTCAGGATCAGTATTATCTACACCAATCACTTGTACTACATGATTAGCTCCTTGAGTTGGAATCCCGTACATATCAGCAAGTAATTCATTATTGACGGCTTCATAATTTAAAATTTCTGTAGCGTCAACAGAGACTAAAACTTTATTTCCTTGTTCAAGTTGTTGATTAATGTCATCTAAATTTCTATGAAAACCTTTTTCAATTTCGATGCCATGAATTTCTAATAAATTTCCGACACAGCCTAAAGGTGTTCCTGCTTCTGGGTTATACCAACCATTGGCGATCGCCAATTGAGATAATTCGGCTTCTTCAAAAGTGATGCCATATTCTTCACCTAAATCATCTAAAATAAATTCTTGAGCGGCGATTGCGCAAGAATTTTGGGCTTCTTGTAAATGCCAATGTTCTTGTGTCTGTTCAATGCTATTGTCATTGGTAGGGGAAATATAATCAAAATTATCTGGTTGCTCAATTGTATTTTCACTATCAACAGATGTATCTAAATCATTACTATAGATAACATTTTGATCAGCATCTAAATTAGTATCGATATAATCTTCAGCTATAAAATCCGTTTCACTATCAAAATTTACATCAGGGACAATTTCAAAAGTATCATAAACGCCATCACCATCAATATCGGAGGCACTTATAACATCATCATAAACGCCATCATCATCAATATCTATGGCAAATAAATTAGGGTCGTAATTTAGATTCATCATAGTGATATAATCAGTTATTTTTTTATAAATTTATATTAATGGATTTTTAAGATTAATTAAATAAATAAATGATCGGTTTTTAGTAATTTTAAATTCTGACAAATAATGATAAAAATATTTTGAATGACAACCCTAATTTAAGTATTTTTATTGATTTTTTCTTGTTGTCTTAACTCTAACTCTTTGATATTAGCCTCTATTTGTTGTTGTTGCTTTTCTTGTGCCTTTAATTGTTGTTCGGCTTCAAATTCTTTAATTTTTGCTTCTAAGTCTCTATTTTGAGTTAAATCACTCTTAGCGTTAATGTTCGATTCTTGTTTTAAAGATAACCATTCATAATATTCATCATCTTCATTTTCCCTTATAGGGATATTTTCAGAGGCGATCGCCGCCCCAAAACAAACCGCTAATTCAGGATCATCAATACGAACAACCCGAATACCCAATTTAGCTTCTAATTGTTTCTTAAGATAAGGAATACGACTACTTCCCCCTACCATTAAAAGGCGATCGATTTTGTTCCATTTTAGATTACTATTTTTAACTAACTGTTGACATAATTGAATAGTTTTGGCAATAAAAGGATCGATCATTTGCTCAAACTTCTCACGAGAGAGAGAATATTCCTCAAATATTCCAGCCGTAGCTATCATATCCTCATAAATAATTTCTTCACTTAATTGGTGCTTAAAATTTTTACAAAAATCTTCCATAAACAACCTAAATCTTAAGGCTTGTAGATCAACTTGTTTTGAGTCTAATAAATCTCCCAGAGTCGCTTGGAATTGATTTTTGAGATCATTATAAATTTGGCGATCAAAATCAATACCACCACAAAATCCATCGCCTATTGGTTGTGTAATAACTTGATAATTATTACCCTGTTTTTCAATTAAAGCGGCATCAAAAGTGCCTCCGCCTAAATCATAAACAAGAATAATATCGCCCTCTTGCAAAGTAGAACTATTTCGATTTTGATAATTATAATATATGGCAGCCGCCACAGGTTCATCTAATAAATGTACTTGGGTAAAACCAGCTTCATAAGCTGCTTTTTTCATTATTTTTCGCTTGTAATTTTGATACTCTGCTGGTACAGTTAAAACAACGGAGGTAAGAGATTGATTAACCATTATTTCAGCTTCTGATTTAAGTTTGCCTAAGATTTTGCCAATTATTTGATCATAACTAAACTCAAATTCACCAATTATTAAAGGAATTTTTTCATTCAAATCTCTTTTAAAATTTCTGCGATAACAATTTGAATTTTTTTGACGACGATTTTCTGCCGCCTCACCGATGAGAATTTCTCCTTCAGATGTCACAAATATACTAGAAGGAAAGGAATAATTATGTTTCAAAGGTTCTTTTATCGGTTTTAAAACCTTATTTACCATTAAGGCCGCACTAGTATAACAAGTTCCAAAATCAATTCCTAATCGCATTTTTGATCAATAATTTTTTATTAAATTTTAACTTAGCTTAATATTATCAAGGAAAAAAACTTTTATGGCGATCGCCATTTATTGATCTAAGAGAATAAATAATCTTTTATCTAAAAACTTTTTAATTATACCGTTCAGTATTACTACTATCTTCATTATTAAATTTTGTTTTGTCGTGGCTTGGCAATTTTTAATTTAATTAGTTGATTTTCTAAACTATTAATAAAATTTAAGTCTGCTGGAGTAAATTCATTTTCTCTTTGGGGATTGTTTTCTAAAAAAGAGAATGCTTCTTTAAATTGAGAGGAATTAACTTGAATGGGGGCTTTTAAATGACAGGAAATAATTTGTTTAAAATTCCATTTTGCACACTTTTCCACCCATTCTATAACAGTTAAGGGCGCTTGGGGTAAAATTAAATTTTGTAAAATAGGGGCAACAAAAGGTTTACTTTGGTTATACAATATTTTGAAAGAATCTTCCCAATCTGATCGCCACTGAAAAGGATATAAGCCAAAATAAGCTTGAGGTGATTTATCGGGGGCTTTTAAGGCTTGTTGTATTATTTCTGTAATATTGATGGGATTAACAGCATGAGGGCGAAAATAATTAGCAAATAAACAAATTCTTTGCCATCCTTTTAAACGATTTGCTTCGTTGTCTTCTATTTTCTCTAAAGCACTATCTCGACTATGAAACAATAAAGGATAAGGATTTTGTTGTAAAATTTGGGGTGGTTTTTCTGGTATAGCAATAATTGTATCTGTTAACAATAAAGTTTGCGATCGCCAATGATATAAAGCAACTTCAGTAAAATAACCTTGGCTTAATTCAATATTTAAAATTTGATAGTCAAATTCATCGGCAAAAGGAATATTATGATTATTTTCTGATAATTCATAAGTGCGATTTACAGGAAAACCTAGCCAACTTAGAGGCAAATTAAGAGGAAAACTCCATTGATTGGGGGCGACAAAAATTTTAGCAGTGGGAAAATTTTTAGCAAAAGAAGGAACAAAAATTTTATGTTCAAGCCCTGAACTGGTAGGATGAATGATATATTTGACTTTACCGTGTTTAATTTCTAATTCATTAATAAGATTAAGACATTCTTGAGTAGGGGCGATCGGTGCATAAACAAGTAAACCTCCGCTATTAAGTTTAACCACAGTCATGCGAATAGTTACTACCGCATAAAGAATACCTTGTAATTGCTCAAAAGACCAAATAGTATCTTTGACGATTTCTTCTCTAATTGTCTTACGATTATTGTAAGGATATAAGGGCAAGATAAACCAGAAATTCCATTTAAAATCTAAGTTTTTATTCATTGTCATTTTGATATTTTGATCTTGTATTTTACTATAATGATCGAAGTGAAACAGTTTTTTCGTCTGGATTTTCTCTAAGTTAATTTGTCTATCTTCATTCTATTTTTAATCTAATTGCTAAGGTTTAAAACCGAATAACTTTGATTAATTTTTAACTTTTTGGCGATCGCCAAAAAGTTAATTTAAAATATGTTTAATTAATGTTATAATGAAGGGTATTTATTGAATACAATTAATTCTTAATTTTTAATTATTTTTAATTATGGAACGTCAGAAAATATGGTTATATGATACTACTTTACGAGATGGAGCTCAAAGAGAGGGTATTTCTTTATCAGTAGAAGATAAATTAAAAATAGTACATAAACTAGATGATATGGGCATTCCTTTTATTGAAGGTGGTTGGCCAGGGGCAAATCCTAAAGATGTACAATTTTTCTGGCGATTGCAAGAAACTCCATTAAAAAATTCTCAAATAGTTGCTTTTTGTTCAACTCGTCGCCCTCATAAATCAGCAGAAGGGGATCAAATGTTAAAAGCAATTTTAGCAGCTAATACCCATTGGGTAACGATTTTTGGCAAATCTTGGGATCTTCATGTTACCGAAGGATTAAAGACAGTTTTAGAAGAAAATTTGGCGATGATTAGAGATTCGATCGCCTATCTTCGTTCTCAAGGACGTAGAATAATTTACGATGCAGAACATTGGTTTGATGGTTACAAAAATAATCCAGAATATGCTTTAGAAACGTTACAAACTGCCCTAGAAGCAGGGGCAGAATGGTTAGTTTTTTGCGATACAAATGGCGGCACCTTACCTCAAGAAGTTAGTGAAATTGTTCAATCAGTAATTACTAAATTAAATCTTAATGTGAATGATCCCTATGGAGTAAAATTGGGTATTCATAGTCATAATGATGGCGGTTTAGCCGTGGCCAATGCTTTAGCATCTGTTGCCCAGGGCGTAAAAATGGTGCAAGGTACAATCAACGGTTATGGAGAAAGGTGTGGTAATGCTAATCTTTGTACTCTAATTCCTAACTTACAGCTAAAATTAGACTATCAATGCGTAGAAAATGATAAATTAGCCCATTTAACTCCTACCAGCCGCTTAATCAGTGAAATTGTCAACCTTGCCCCAGATGATCATGCACCTTTTGTGGGGCGATCGGCTTTTGCTCACAAAGGAGGGATACACGTGTCAGCAGTGGCCAAAAATCCTCTCACTTATGAACATATCAAACCCGAATCAATCGGTAACGAAAGACGTATCGTAGTATCTGAACAATCTGGCTTAAGTAATATTTTAAGTTTAGCCAATAGTTTGGGCATAGAATTAGATAAAAATGATTCTACTTGTCGAGTTATTTTAGAACAATTAAAAACTTTAGAAAATGAAGGTTATCAATTTGAAGCAGCGGAAGCTAGTTTTGAATTATTGATGAGAGAGGCTTTGGGATTGAGAAAACCTTTATTTACTCTTAAACACTTTCATGTTAATTCTGACTTAGTCAGAGAAGACAAAATTAATTATAATAATGTTTTTGCTACGATCAAATTAACGGTAGAAAATCAAGATATTTTAGAAGTAGCCGAAGGAAATGGACCTGTTTCAGCTTTAGATAAAGCGTTACGCAAAGCCTTAACTAAATTTTACCCTCAAGTGGCTAATTTTCATTTGACTGATTATAAAGTAAGAATTTTAGATAGTACAGCTGGAACTTCTGCAAAAACAAGGGTTTTAGTAGAATCTACCGACGGACAAAATCGTTGGACAACTTTAGGAGTATCGGTGAATATTATTGATGCGTCTTATCAAGCGGTTTGTGAAGGGATTGAATATGGTTTATCTTTACATTCAAAAGCACAAAATTTTTTAATAGTTAATCGGTAACGAAATAGTGAAAGATTAGGCGTTTTTCACTGTGAATTTGTCATCGTTAATTATCAACTGTCAATTATTAACAATCAATTTTATCAATCATCTATGGAATCTTTACCAGAAACTACAAAACGTCGCTTAAAAAAAATTCCTCAAACCGATAGCGTTTGGGAAGGCGATCGCCGCCCAATATCAAAGATTATGGGAAAATTAGAAACAAATTCAGAAAAAGAAGGAGAATGTATTATCTGGGTAGATGCCACGGAAGGGTTTGTCCGAACGATGGAAATGGTTAAAGGGAATATAGGTTCTGAAATTATGGTTAGAACTTTAATTCAGGCGATCGAAAATCCTCATAGTCCTGGTACAGTTTCTCGCCCGCAAAAAATAGTAGTTAAAGATAGAGAAATACAATTTTTTTTACGAGGTATTCTTCAAGATTTAGAGATAAAAGTTGAATATGTTCCTAACTTAATTTTAATTGACGAACTATGGCAAAATTTTTCAGACATTAAACCAGACGAATCTGAAGAGATTCCCGTAGAATTAGAAAATTTATTAGATGCAAGTGCCTTAAAAATTTGGGAACAAGAACCTTGGAATATATTAACAGATCAAGATATTATCAAAATAGATTTAAACTTACCTGAAATTGAAACTCTTTATGCTTGTGTCATGGGAATGTTAGGGAAAGAATATGGCGTTATTTTTTATCGATCTTTAGACTCCTTAACCAAATTTCGTAATGCACTTTTAAAAAATAGTGATGAGATAGAACTAGAAGAGCAATTAGAATCAACTTTTTTACAACAGGATTGTTGGTTTCTTAATTTTGCTACTGAAGATGATAATGATCTAAATTTTTTTAAGACAACAGAAGTAGAACCTCTGTTTGGGAGTATTCATCCTTATGAAGGTATGTCAAGATTGCGAGATGAGGAAGAATTTTTACCAATTTATTTAGCATTACAAGGACTATATAGTTTTGTCAATGATTTTGAAGAAGATTTAAGCAAAGAAAAAATTGATTATTTAACTAAAGAATATACTTTTGAATTACCTTTTAATGAAGAATTATTAACGGTAACTATTTCTAGTACGCCACAATTAACCATTGAATTAGACAACATTGTCAAAGAAATCGAAGATCATGAAGATGCGGTTCTTATTCGTGATGATTTAGTGCCAAAAGAAAGTTTGATTTTTTTAACAGTAATGCGTCAATCTTTATTAGAACTAATTTTAAAGAAGAAAAATTGTTATATTTGGGAGTTACAGGATAATACCATAAAATCCTATTCAGAAAAAAAAGATGGTTTTCCCGTAGTGTTAATTCAAACAACACGCCCAAAAGCCAAAATTTTAATTGAAAAAATCCGAGCAGAAAAAGGAGTTGAATTTCTAACTTTTAATCCTGGTATTGATAATTATGATGGTACAGAATATGATCTTGGTATTTTGAAAACTAATCAAAATAATTTATATTTAGTTAACGATTTTGCCAAAGATGAATTATCAATGATTCAATTTCTCAAAACTTGGCAAGATAAAGTTAAAGAATGCAAAGGTGATTGTGGAATACTAATTGCTACTGGTTCAAAAGGTTCATCTCGTTTAAATCCTACTTTGAAAGAGTTTATAGGTTTATTTCAAACAAAATTAATCAGTCATAAAGATTTAGATTTAGGGACTTTAGTTTTTGATGATTGATCATAAAATTCCCAACTCTTAATAAGGTAAGGCTATTTCAAAGTAAGTCGGAAAAAGTTAGGTTATTAGGGTATTGGGGTTTTTTCTTCCTGCCAGATTTTAAAGTAATAATCAAAAATCTTGAGATAATCAGTTTCTGATTGTAAAAATTATAAAAACTTATTCCCTATTACTTCTTACTTTATTCCAACTAAAAATTTTAGAATCAAACAGCCTAGTTCCTTAATAAGGGGGAAGTAAGCAAGGTAAAATGTTATATTTAATAGCCCACAAATAGTAATTTATTGATTAAATTTTATGGAAATTATTGGGATTTTTATTGTTCTAACTTTGATTTTTTTATCTACTCGTAATTGGCGTAGATCAATTAATTCGGTATTTATTGTGATTGTATTTGAAGGCGCTTTACGAAAATGGGTTTTACCTCAAGCTAGTGATATAATCTATTTTTTAAAAGATATTATCCTTTTAGGTGCTTATTGGAAATACTTTTTTGCCTCCCCTTATGAGCAAAAATTTAGAATTACCAATAGTTGGCTCAATTTACTGATTTTCTTTGCTTTTGCCGTTGGTATTGTTCAAGCCTTAAATCCTTCTTTGGGGTCACCTTTTGTCGGTCTTTTGGGTTTAAAAGCCTATTTTATTTATGTTCCTTTAATTTGGATTTTGCCAAGTATGTTTAAAACTGAGGATGATTTAATTCGGTTTTTACGTTGGAATTTGTTGTTAGTTATTCCCGTAGCTTTGGTTGGAATTCAACAATATTTTAGTCCAGCAGATAGTTGGATTAATAGTTATGCTCCGGGGGAGGTAGATTTAATAGCTGTAACTAAAAGTGGTTCGGTTAGAATTACCTCTACTTTTTCTTTTATTAATAGTTTTCAAGGTTATTTAATTGGCGTTTTTGCTTTAGCTTTGCCGTTGGCTTTTATTCGTCAAAGTATTATGTGGCAGGTAATCACTTTTACTGAATTGGGATTAATTTTAGGTTGTTCTTTTATGACTGGTTCACGTACTCCCGTATATACTCAAGGTTTAGTGGCGGTAGTGTTTTTTGTTTCTTTATTTATAACTCAGCCTTCTCGTTTTTTACGATGGGTTAATAATTTACTTGTACCTACTTTATTTGCAACTCCTTTGATTTTAAGAGGTTTTAATAAGGCGATCGATTCTTTCAATGAAAGAGCGAAGGGCGGTAAAGATGTCTCTGGTAGAATTAGTAATACCATTAACGAACCTCTTGGTTATGCAAATATTAGAGAAGGTAGTGGTTATGGTATTGGGGCAACTCATCCAGGGGCGAATACTGTTAGAAATGCTTTACCATTTGCTGCGCCTGAAAAAATTACTGAAGCAAATGAGGCAGAACCGGGTAAGATAATGTTAGAGTTAGGCCCTTTTGGTTTTGTGGTTTGGTATGGGTTAAGAATTTCTATTCTTTTTACTTTGATTTTGCGTTATTTTCAGTTAAAAAAACCTTTGTTAAAAAATTTAACTTTGACGGCGTTGTTAACTCAAGCTGTTCAATTACCAGGGCAGGTAGTATTTCATCATACTTTTGGGTTGTATTATTGGTTTTTTGCTAGTTTTATTTTTGTTTTTCCTCAAATTGAACTTTGGGAGGCTTGGTACACTCAACAGTTAGCTGTTAATAATTCTTCAATGGCGATCGCCAATCAAGAAGTAATCATTGGAGATAAAACTATTATTTTAGACAAGTAATTTAACAAACATATATAGCCGTTGCCAAGATGATCAGGACGTTAACAAGGGGTTTAAACCCCTTGTTTCTATACAAATTATTTTGTCTATCTACTGAAACTAAATTGATAGAAAATTTTAAATAATTATGGCGGACTTACGAGATTTAATTAAGCATTATCATAAGTATAAAATAAGTGCTATTTTTAGTATTACTTTTGCTAGTTTATTTGAAATAATTGACTTATTTATTCCTTATTTAATTGGTCAAATTTTAAATGTTTTAGCGGGGCAAAAAATTGATAATTTTCTACTACAATTATTAAATAATATTCGCTATTTATTCCCGCTTGAAATTAGTAATAAATGGTTAGAATTAACTTTTTTATTGAGCATTATTTTTATAATTAGTGTAGTAAGAGC